>JAEZHP010000130.1 GCA_023416515.1 Pseudomonadota bacterium
CCGCTCCGGCCTTCTCGTATTCGTCCCGGGGAAGGGCGCCACGCATAAATGCAGTGACGCCAGACCGGTTCCGAAGCGATCGCCGGCGCCGCCGGTCCTCGCGTCGGCTTATTTCATCCGCTCGACCTGCTCGAACTCGAGCTCGACCGGGGTCGCACGGCCGAAGATCGACACGCTGACCTTGACCCGGCTGCGGTCGAAATCGAGCTCCTCGACGACTCCGTTGAAGCTCGCGAACGGGCCCTCGAGCACCTTGATCTGGTCGCCGATCTCGTAATCGACGTTGATCTTGGCCTTCGGGCTCGCGGCGGCGGCTTCTTCCTTGGTGCTGAGGATCCGGTTCGCCTCGGCGTCGCTGATCGGCTGCGGCTTGCCGCTCGAGCCCAGGAAGCCGGTGACCTTCGGAGTGTTCTTGATGAGGTGGTAGACGTCGTCGGTCATGCTGAGCTTGGCCAGCACATAGCCCGGGAAGAACTTGCGGTCGGAGGTGACCTTCTTGCCGCGGCGGACCTCGGTGATCTTCTCGGTCGGGACCTCGACCGCCTCCACTAGCGGAGTGAGGCCGAGCCGAGTCGCTTCGGACTGGATCGCGTCGCGGACCTTGTTCTCGAAGCCCGAATAGGCGTGGATGATGTACCAGCGGGACATGTGTCGGCTTCGCTCCGGTTAGCTGATGAGGGCGATGAGGTTGCGCACGATCGCGCTGAACGCCGAGTCGACCCCGAAGAAGAACAGGCCGAGGATCGAGGTCATGATCACCACCAGGACGGCGGTCATCAACACTTCCTTGCGGGTCGGCCAAACGATTTTGGCGGTCTCCGCGCGGACCTGCCGGAAGAATTCGCCTGGGGAGGTCTTCGCCACCTGTGCCTGTTCCTTGTGAATCTGTCTGCCGCTCTCGGACAGCCGCCCGGGACCGGTGGGCCGGTCAGCCAGGGGATTTCCGATGTACGGGAGATAGGCCGATTAGCGTCGGCGTAAAGGGAAAGCAAGAAGGAGGGGATGAACATCGCCAGGCCGGAGCCGCTTGCGAAGCCTGGTTCGTCCGGCTATCTGGCCGGCTCCAGCGTGCAGGAGCGTAGCTCAGCTGGTAGAGCATCGGTCTCCAAAACCGAGGGCCGTGGGTTCGAGTCCCTCCGCTCCTGCCAATCCTTTCCCTTACATCGTCAGACCGTAGCGATCCTCATTGCGAGCTCGGCTTTGTCTGCAAGGCCGTCACGGGAGCAAGTCCCGTGACGTCAGTCCTGTCGCTCGCCAACGGCTCGCGCAGGCTGGCCGGCCTTCGCGCTCTCTTCGCGCTGCTCGAGGATTGCGGCGCAATCCTCTCGATACGCTCGGGCGCTCAGGCTGCGATATCGTAGGTGGTGATTTCGCCGCTGAGATAGAGGTTGCGGGCCTTGGCGCGGCTGAGCTTGCCGGAGCTGGTGCGCGGAAGCGAGCGCGGCGGGACCAGCTCGATCACGCAATTGATCCCGGTGATCGCCCGGACTCGGTCGCGGATGAGGTCGCGAAGCTTCGCGCGCTCCGACAGGTCGGAGGTGCGGCACTGGACGAGGACCGCGGGGGTCTCCTCGCCGCCCTGGGTGGTGATCGAGAAAGCGGCGATGTCGCCGGCCTTGAAGCCCGGCAATTGCTCCACCGCCCACTCGATGTCCTGGGGCCAGTGGTTCTTGCCGTTGATGATGATCATGTCCTTGGCGCGGCCGACGATGTAGATGTAGCCGTCGCTGAGATAGCCCATGTCGCCGGTGTCGAGCCAACCGTCCTCGGTGAGGCAGGCACGGGTCGCGTCCTCGTCGCGGAAATAGCCGGTCATGACGGAGGAGCCGCGGCACCAGACCTTGCCTACCTCGCGCTCGGCGAGAGCGTTGTCGCTCTCGTCGCGGATCTCGATCTCCATCCCGAGCGCCGGCTTGCCGCAATTGACCACGGCCCGGTAGCGTTGCGGGCGGTCGCGCTCGCCGGTCGTGCCGCCGGCGAGGAGGGTCTCCTCGACCAGCTCGACGACGATTCCTTCGCCCGGAGGCATGATCGACACCGCAAGCGTGGCTTCGGCGAGGCCGTAGCTGGGGAGGAAGGCCTTGGCGTCGAAGCCCGCGGGAGCGAAGGCGTCGACGAAGGCCTGCATGACGTCCGGGCGGATCATGTCGGCGCCGTTGCCGGCGACTCGCCAGCGCGACAGGTCGAAGCGCTCGGCGACATTGACCTGGCTCGACACCCGGCGCGCGCAGATGTCGTAGCCGAAGCTCGGCGAGTAGGAGAGGGTGGTGCCTTCGTGGCGGCTGATCAGGTCGAGCCAGGCAAGGGGGCGGCGGGCGAAATCCTCGGTCTTGAGATAGTCCGCGGACATCTGGTTGGCGACCGGCGACAGAAGGCAGCCGACCAGGCCCATGTCATGGTAGAAGGGGAGCCAGGCGACCCCGCGGTCGCCGTCGCCGATCTTCATGCCGTGGCTGTGAGCGGCGAGATTGCTCAACAGCGCATGGTGGGTGATGACCACCCCGTGCGGGAAGCGGGTCGAGCCGCTGGAATATTGAAGATAGGCGATGTCGTCGGGGCTCGCCTTCGGAAGCCCGACCGCGGTCGCCTCCTCCTGGCCGAAGCTGCTCCAGTCGAGGCCCGGAACTCCGGCGGCCTCGGCCGCGGCGCCGGCGAGGTTGGCGAGCATCGGCGGGTAGACCAGCATCAGCGGGTCGGCGCTCTTAAGCTGCACTCCGAGCTGATCGATATAGGATTGGGCGCCGCCGAACGAGGTCGGAAGCGGCAGCGGGATCGGCCAGGCGCCCGCATAGACGGTGCCGAAGAAGAGCGAGCAGAATTCGGGCGCGGTCTCGGCGATGAGAGCAATGCGGTCGCCCGGCTTCACGCCCCGGGCGATCAGCCGGTAGGCCCAGTCGAGGGCGTCGCTTCGAAGCTCGCTGAACGGATAGACCCGCTCGAGACGAGCGCGGGCGTCGTGGAAGTTGAGGCCGCGCCGGCCGAGCGCCGCATAATCGAGGGCCTCGCCGAGAGTCGCGAAGTCCGCATAGCGGCGGACCGTGCCATCGTCGGTGGGGGTCGGCTCGGCAACGCCTGCGCCTTCACCATTCTCAATCACGTCTGGCTCAATCCCTTATCACTAGGCTTTGTCTGGTCGCCGAACCTCGGCAGCATAGAGCACCGAGCCTGCCCCTAAGTCGGAGAGCGCGTTCATAATCCGGCTCTACTGTGGCACAATCATGGCCGTGCAGATGGAACGTCACAAACGCGCGGTGCCGCCGCTCGACGGCGAGGGGCTCGAACGGCTCGCAGTCAACTATGCCGGGCGCTACGCCGTTACGCGTGCGAAACTCAAGGCCTATCTCGGGCGCAAGCTGCGCGAGCGCGGCTGGGGCGGCGAGGGCGAGCCGCCGCTCGACAGCCTGGTCGAGCGCTTCGCCAGGCTCGGCTATGTCGACGACGCCGCGTTCGCGACCGCTCGGGCGGAGTCGCTGTCGCGCCGCGGCTATGGGGTGCGCAGGGTCGAGACCGCTCTCAAGGTCGCGGGAATCGAGGAAGCGGACGGCGCCGCGGCGCTCGAACATGCCTCGGCGGAGGCGTGGAACGCGGCGCTTCGCTTCGCCGAGCGGCGCCGGATCGGACCTTTCGCAGAGACTTATGAGGAGCGGCCACAGCGCGAAAAGAAGCTGGCGGCGATGCTTCGCGCCGGCCATCCGCTCGCCATCGCGCGCAAGATCGCCGCCGCCCGGCCCGGACAATTCCCGGAAGCGGACGATTAATCACCTGCCACAGTTCACAAAATGCGAATTCATGGTACTTCTACGGTGCCGTGGTTGATAGGCCGTTGATGATGTCGCGTAGCGAGAGTGAAGAAGGCGGGGCCCCCGGCGGCACCGGTGAAGGTCATCATTCGCTCGCGGATGGGGACGCGCTTCAGCGCGTCACCGGCACGGTCAAATGGTTCGACGCCACCCGCGGCTTCGGCTTCGTGGTCAGCGAGCAGGTCGACGGCGACGTCCTCATCCACTTCACCGTGCTCCGCGAGCACGACCGCCGAAGCCTTCCCGAGGGCGCGATCGTCGAATGCCTGGTCGCCCATCAGGAGCGCGGGCTCCAGGCCCGCAAGGTGATCAGCATCGACCTCAGCCAGGCGCTTGTCCCGGAGCTCACCCGCGCCCAGGCCGACCAGAGCGAGCGGGTCAATCCGGCCGCGCTTCTCGACTCGGCCGGCCAGTTCGAGCCGGTCAAGGTCAAATGGTTCAACCGGCTGCGCGGCTACGGCTTCCTGGTGCGCGAGGAAGGCAGCGACGAGGACGTCTTCGTCCATATGGAGACGGTTCGGCGCGGCGGCCTCAACGACCTGTTCCCCGACCAGCCCCTGCGAGCCCGAATCGCGGTCGGCAAGAAAGGCCCTCTCGCGGTCGAGGTCGAGGCGCGCTGACACCACCTACTTCACCCCTCCCCTCAGGGGAGGGGCATGGGGTGGGGAGAGCGCCAGGCGGGGCTCGATGCCCCGGCTGGTGCTTTGAGCGCCGTGAATAGAGTCTTCGGCGCGCAGACGCGCGCACCCACCCCAACCCAGCACCGGGTAAACAGCGCCCCGCGCTGTTCAGGTCATGCCGGGGGCATGACCGACCCGGTGCTCTTGAAAGGGAGGGGCTTGAAAGTGGACGGCGATAGGCCGTAGGCGCGGCCTATGGGTTTCCTGGGCAAGATCTTCACCTGGTGGAACGGCGCGACCATCGGCGCCGGAATGCACATTCGCGGCACCGGCCGCGAGGTGGGCCGCGACGTCAACGGCAACATCTACTACCAGTCCAAGAAGGGCGACCGCCGCTACGTCATCTATAGTGGCGAGAATGACGCGAGCCGAATCACTCCGGAATGGTATGCGTGGATGCACAAGCAGATCGACGACGTTCCGGACAAGGCGCTTCCGCCGGCGCCCAAGTTCCTCAAGGACCCGACTCCGAACCTAACCGGAACGCCTTACGCCTACCGCCCGTCCGGAGCGCTCGCCCGCGGCGGCCAGCGCCAGGCGGCGAGCGGCGATTACCAGGCCTGGACCCCCGAATAAGCTTGATGCGCCGCGCACTCCTCACCGCTGCCGCACTTGCCGGCCTGCCGGCGCTCGCCGCGTGCGGCGGGGGCGAGGAGAACCAGGCGACGACCAACGGCCAGGTCGAGTCGGAGCCGGTGCGTGCGTCCACCGACAGCCTCGCGCCCGGCACGACACCGATGGCCGAGCGGGTCGCCGTGATCGGCCTCATCAACAAGCGCAACGGGATCGCCCGCGACCTCACGCTGCGGCCGGGACAGGCGGTTCGCGACAACGACATCATCATCCGGCTGCGCGCCTGCGAGACGACCGCGCCGCATGAGCCGCAACAGCTCACCGGAGCCTTTCTCCAGGTCGATACCGCCGACCGCCAGGGCACCTTCCGGAGGATCTTCTCCGGCTGGGTCTACAAGGAGAGCCCGTCACTCAACGTGGTCGAGCACCCCGTCTACGACGTGTGGGTCAAGAGCTGCGCGATGACGCATCCGGGAGCGCCGGCGGCGCCCGAAGCGCCGTCCGATTCTTCGAGCAATCGGTCGAGCCTTCCGAAATCGGCCTCGGCCAGGCCTCCGCGGCGCACCGAGGCGACGGGCGCAGAGTCGAACGAGCCGGCGGCTTCCAACTCGGCGGTCAACATCTCCAGGTAACGCTGCTGGCTGACCTCGATCGCTCCAAGGCTCTTGAGGTGATCGGTCATGAACTGGCAGTCGAGCAGCCGGAAGCCTCCGGCGATCAGCCGAGCGACGAGCCAGGCGAGCGCTACCTTGGACGCGTCGGTGGCCCGGCTGAACATGCTCTCGCCGAAGAAAGCGGGGCCGAGGCGGACCCCATAGAGGCCGCCCACCAGCTCGCCGTCCAGCCAGGTTTCGATCGAGTGCGCCTGCCCGAGGGCGTGGAGGGTCGTGTAGCTCTGCTCGATCGCCGGGTTGATCCAGGTCTCGTCGCGCTCCGCGCAGGCTCGGATGACCTGGGTGAAGGCGGTGTCGCGGGTGACCGTGAAATGGTCCGACCGGATCGTCTTCTTCAGCGATTTCGACAGGTGGAAGCCGTCGAGCGGGAGGATCGCGCGCCGGCGCGGCTCGACCCAATAGACGTCCTTGGCCTCGCGGCCGTCGGACATCGGGAACACGCCGATCGCATAAGCGCGAAGCAACAGGTCGGGATCGATCGCCGCCATGAAGGGCAGATTAGCGCGAGTCGGCTCGGGGTGGAATTACCTGGAGCGATCGAAGCGCGGAGTCAGAGGATTTCCTTCACCGTCTCCGCCGGGCGCGCGAGCCGGGCGCCCTTGTCGGTCTCGACCAGCGGCCGCTCGATGAGGATCGGGTCCTTCATCATCGCGTCGAGGATCTCGTCGTCGCTGGCGCCGGCGAGGTCGGCTGCGGCCTGCTCCTTGGAGCGAAGGCCCTGGCGCGGCGAGATTCCGGCACGCTCGTAAAGCCGCTTCAGCTCGTCGCGGCTCGGCGGCGTCTTGAGATATTCGATCACGGTGACGTCGGCGCCGGCTTCCTCGAGCATCGCAAGGGTGTTGCGCGAGGTGCCGCAGCGCGGATTGTGGTAGATGGTCGCCTTCACTGCGCCTCTCCGGGCTCCCGCGCCAGCCACTCCTCCAGCCACTTGATCGTATATTCGCCCGAGCGGAATTCGGGATCTTCGATCACCGCCTGATGGAGCGGGATGGTGGTCTTGATTCCGTCGATGACGAACTCCTCCAGAGCGCGGCGGAGGCGGCGCATCGCGCCGTCGCGGGTGGTCCCGTAGACGATGAGCTTGGCGACCATCGAGTCGTAATAAGGCGGCACCCGGTAGCCCGAGTAGAGGCCGCTATCGACGCGGACGTTCATCCCGCCCGGCGCGTGGAAATTCTTCACCAGGCCTGGGGAGGGGGCGAAGGTCGCCGGGTCCTCGGCGTTGATTCGAACCTCGATGGCGTGGCCGCGCAGATGGACGTCCTGCTGGCGAAGGGTGAGGCCCTTGCCCTCGGCGACCCGGATCTGCTCGCGCACGAGGTCGAGGCCGGTGATCATCTCGGTGACCGGATGCTCGACCTGGAGGCGGGTGTTCATCTCGATGAAGTAGAAACGGCCGTCTTCGTAGAGAAACTCGATGGTGCCGGCGCCGCGATAGCCCATCTCGGCCATCGCCTTGGCGACGATCCCGCCCATCTCCTCGCGCTGCTCGGCGGAGATGACCGGGGAGGGGGCTTCCTCGAGAACCTTCTGGTGGCGGCGCTGGAGCGAGCAGTCGCGCTCGCCCAAATGGATGGCATTGCCCTCGCCGTCGCCGAACACCTGGAATTCGATGTGGCGCGGATTGCCGAGATATTTCTCCATGTAGACGGTGGAGTCGCCGAACGCGGCCTTCGCTTCGCTTCCGGCCTGGCTCATCAGGGTCTCGAGCTGGTCCTCGCTCGCGCACACCTTCATTCCGCGGCCGCCGCCGCCCGAGGCCGCCTTGATGATGACCGGGTAGCCGATCTCGCGCGCGAGGCGCTTGGCCTCGGCGACGTCCTCGATCGCTCCGTCGGAGCCCGGGACGAGCGGAAGGCCGAGCGCTCCGGCGGTGCGCTTGGCCTCGACCTTGTCGCCCATGGTGCGGATATGCTCGGGCTTCGGGCCGATCCAGATGAGATTGTGGGCCTCGACGATCTCGGCGAACTGGGCGTTCTCGGAGAGGAAGCCGTAGCCGGGGTGGATCGCGTCGGCGTGGGCGATCTCGGCGGCCGAGATGATGTTGGGGATGTTGAGATAGGATTCGGTGGCCGAGGGCGGGCCGATGCACACGGCCTCGTCGGCGAGACGGACGTGCATCGCGTCGGCGTCGGCGGTCGAGTGGACCGCGACGGTGCGGATGCCCATCTCGCGGCAGGCGCGGTGGATTCGAAGCGCGATCTCGCCGCGGTTGGCGATCAGGACCTTCTGAATATCGGGCATCTTACTCGATCACGACCAGCGGCTGACCGAACTCGACCGGCTCGGCGTTCTGGACGCAGATTCGGGTGACCTTTCCGGCGCGCGGCGCCTGGATCTGGTTCATCACCTTCATCGCCTCGATGATCAGAAGGGTCTGGCCTTCCGATACCGAGTCGCCGACGGAGACGAACGGCTTCGAGCCGGGCTCGGCGGAGAGATAGACCGTGCCGACCATCGGCGAGGGCACGGAGCCCGGGTGCGGACCCGACTCGGCGGCCGGCGTCGGGGCAGCGGCAGCGGCCGGAGCGGCGGCGGGGACCGGGGCGTGAGCCGCAGGCGCGGCGTGCATGACCGGAGCGGCGGTGATGGTGCGCTTCACGGAAATCTTGCGGTCGCCGTCCTCAACCTCGATCTCGGTAAGATCGTTGGCGTTGAGCATCTCGGCGAGCTGGCGGACCAGGTCGGTATCGACCCTCATGGCCCCGTTGGAACCCGCGTTGGATTCGGTGTCGTCGTTCATAGTCTATCCCCTGTTCGGGGCTCCCTGTCAGAGACGTGCGGCCGCGTCCAGCGCGAGCTCATAGCCCAGCGCCCCGAAGCCGCAGATGCTTCCCGTCGCCGCTCGAGCCACCAGGCTGGTGTGCCGGAACGGCTCGCGCGACTGCGGATTGGAGAGGTGAACCTCGATCACCGGCACCGATACGGACTTGATCGCATCGTGCAAGGCGACCGAAGTGTGGGTGAAGCCGCCGGCGTTGAGGATCACCGCCTTGACGCCCTCGGCCTGGGCCTCGTGAAGCCAGTCGATGAGGTGGCCCTCATGGTTGGACTGGCGAACCTCGACGGCGAGGCCGAGCTCCCGCGCACGGTCCTCCAGCCGCCCGGCGATGTCGTCGAGCGTGTCGGATCCGTAGATTTCCGGCTCGCGAAGTCCCAGCAGGTTGAGATTGGGACCGTTGAGCACATAGATGGTAGGGCGGCTCGCCATTGGCGGCGCCCTATATGACTAACTTATTGCAGTGGAAAGCCTTGGACATGACGACTGACGGCACGCTCTCGATCACGGTCAACGGCCAGCACCGGCGCGTGGCGGACGGGATCACCATCGCCGAGCTCGCCGCCGAGCTTGGGCTGGTACCTGAAAAAGTCGCCGTCGAGCGCAACCTGGAGATCGTGCCGCGCTCGACCCTGGCCGAGGTCAAGGTCGCGGACGGCGACGATTTCGAAATCGTCACTTTCGTCGGCGGCGGCTGAGGCGACTCAGGTCCTGGGCAGCGGCGTTCCGGGCGGGACGGGCATTGCGGCGCCATAGCTCCGGGCGATCCGCTCGACCTCGTCGAAGGTGGATTCAATGGCGGTCTGGGCCCGCTCCAGGTCGGCGAGGGCCGCCGCCTGCCGGCTCGGCTTCGCGTCCGCCAGCTCTTCCAGGCGCTCGGCGGCGTCGGCCATTGCAGCCCAAGCGCCGACATGCGCCTGATAGGCCGTCCAGAAATCCTGGGGCGCGCGGCCGCGCGGAATGGCCCGGATCGCATCGGCGACCTCGCGCGGTGTGAGCTGGCTGGTGTCGACATTGTCGGCGGCGAGGATCCGCTCGATCTCCATGCGGGTGACCGCATTGCCGCGCACGATGACCTGGTCCCCGGGGGGCTGGCGTGGGTTGCGCCCCGACTGGCGCGGCAAGCAGCGCGATCAGCACGACTCCGGCGAGCTTCAGGTTTCGCATCGGCACCTCCCTGGGCCACGATTATGCGCGCATGCCCCGCGCGTGCCAACGCCCCTCGACTTGGCTTGGGGCGAGGGCCTAGGGAGGCCGGATGAACGCAATCACCGATATCGGCGCCGGCGACACCTGGACTGTCGCTGGGCGCAGCTTCACCTCCCGGCTGATCGTCGGAACCGGCAAGTACAAGTCGTTCGAGCAGAATGCCGCCGCTGTCGAAGCGTCCGGGGCCGAGATCGTCACCGTCGCTGTTCGGCGGGTGAACGTGTCCGATCCGAACCAGCCTCTGCTGACCGATTTCATCGATCCAAAGCGCTTCACCTATCTGCCCAACACCGCGGGGTGCTTCACAGCCGAGGACGCGATCCGCACCTTGCGGCTTGCGCGCGAGGCCGGCGGCTGGGAGCTGGTCAAGCTCGAGGTGCTGGGCGAGGCGAAGACCCTCTATCCGGACATGCGCGAGACCCTGAAGGCCACCGAGGTGCTGGTCGCCGAGGGCTTCAAGCCGATGGTGTATTGCGTCGACGATCCCATCGCCGCGAAGCAGCTCGAGGAAGCCGGCGCGGTGGCGATCATGCCGCTGGGCGCTCCGATCGGATCGGGTCTCGGGATCCAGAACCGGGTGACCATCCGCCTGATCGTCGAGGGCGCGAAGGTGCCGGTGCTGGTCGACGCCGGCGTCGGCACCGCCTCGGACGCGGCGGTTGCGATGGAGCTGGGCTGCGACGGAGTTCTCATGAACACCGCCATCGCCGAGGCCAAGGACCCGATCATGATGGCTCGGGCGATGAAGGCGGCGGTCGAAAGCGGGCGTCTCGCCTACCGGGCGGGCCGAATGGGCCAGCGCCGCTACGCTGATCCGTCCAGCCCGCTGGCCGGATTGATCTGACGCGCCAGCCAGACTGTAGGGCCTTCAGCGATCGGTTCGCCCTCGGTGTAGCTCAGTATCTCGAAGCCGTTCGAGGCGAGCAGGAAGCGATATTCCTCGGGCGCGAGGCTGCAGTGGTATAGGGGCTCGCCCTGCCATTCCCCCACTCGTTCGCCCGCCTCCGATCCGCTCGTGAACATGAGCAGCGCGCCCGGGGCGGCGTGGGCGGCGAAGATGGGGAACATCGCGCGCTGGTCTTCGGCTTTGAGATGGAAGGTGCTCCACCAGGCGAGAAGAGCGTCGAAACGAAGCCCGAGCGAGAGTCGGCGCATGTCGGCGACATGCCAGTCGTGATCCGGGAATCGCGCGCGGCAAAGGGCGATCAGTTGCTTCGATGAATCGACACCGGTGATCCTGAAGCCTTGGTCGATCAATCGCCCGGCGACCGGCTCGCCGGCGCCGCAGCCGATGTCCAGCACTGATGCGCCGGGCTTCAACGCGGCGGCGAAAGCGTCGAAATGCGGAATCTCGGGCGGGGAAAAGCCGGGGCTTCGCGCCTTGTCCCACGCTGAAGCGGTGTCGTCATAGAGGTCGATGATCCTCTCGTGCACCGTCCGGAACCCTCTGTCTGCTCGCTCGCTTGTGGTTGCGGAGGCGAGGTTTGCCCGATTTTACAAAAGCGCGCGAGCGGATGGTGGCGGAGCAGATCGCCGGCCGCGGGCTTGTCGACGAAAGACTGCTCGGCGCCTTCCGCGAGGTGCCGAGGGAGCTGTTCGTCGCTCCGGACCTTGCTGGCGAGGCTTATGAGGATCGGCCGCTCGCGATCGAGGCGGGGCAGACCATTTCGCAGCCTTACATCGTCGCATTCATGATCGCGTCGGCCGGGGTGCGCCCCGGCCAGCGCGTGCTCGAGGTCGGCGCCGGGTCAGGCTATGCCGCCGCCGTCATCGGCCGGATCGCGGAGGAGGTGGTCGCGGTCGAGCGCCATGGCGAGCTGGCGCGGATCGCCGACGAGCGGATGGAGCGGCTCGGCTATCGAAACGTCCGCATAGTCGAGGGCGACGGCACGCTCGGCTTTGCCCAGGCGGCGCCCTATGACTCGATCCTCGTCGCCGCGGCCGGGCGGCAAGTTCCGGACGCGTTGCTCGACCAGCTCGCGGACGGCGGCGTGCTGGTCATGCCGCTCGGCGCGCCCAGCGGCGCTCAGCGTCTCTTCCGGGTGCGCAGGCGCGGCGGCGGGTTCGATCGCGAGGAGCTGGACTCGGTCCGCTTCGTTCCGCTGATCGGCGAGCAGGGTTGGCCGGAGGAGCAGACATGAGCCCGCTGACCGCACTCGTCGAACCGCTTCCTGAGATCGAAGACCCGGCCTTCGCCGAGGCCTTCGACCGCTATGCGGATGCGCGCGTCATCCTGCTCGGGGAAGCGAGCCACGGAACGTCCCAATTCTACCGAGCCCGAGCCGCGATCACTCGGCGGCTGATCGAGCGCCATGGCTTCACCATCGTCGCCGTCGAGGCAGACTGGCCCGACGCGGCGAACATCGACCGTTTCATACGCCACCGGCCGCGGCGCGACGGGGAGGAGGCGGCGTTCCAGCGCTTCCCGACATGGATGTGGCGCAATGCCGAGGTCGATGAGTTCATCGGCTGGCTGCGCGAGTGGAACCGAGAGCGAGAAGAGGGCCGGCAGGCCGGCTTCTACGGGCTCGACCTCTACAACCTCAGCGGCTCGATGCGGGCGGTCATCGACTATCTGAAGGACGTCGATCCGGAGGCGTCGGAGATCGCCCGCGCCCGCTATGCCTGCCTCCAGCCCTACAGCCGGAACCCGGCGGCCTATGGGGCAGTCGCGCTCAGCGAAGGCTATGCGCGATGCGAGGCCCAGGTCTTGGCGATGCTTCGCGACCTTCACAACAACCGCCTGGAATATAGCTATAACGACGGCATGGAGTGGCTTGACGCGGCGGCCAATGCGCGCCTCGTCGCCAATGCCGAGGCCTATTATCGGGCGATGTATCACGGCTCGGCGGAGAGCTGGAACCTGCGCGACACGCACATGTTCGAAACGCTCTGCCAGCTCCTCGATTCTGGCGGCTCCAACGCGAAGGCCGTGGTTTGGGCTCATAACAGCCATATCGGCAACGCCGCGCATACCGACATGGGGCAGGTGAGGGGCGAGCTGAACATCGGTCAGCTGGTCAAGGAGCGGTTCGCGGACTCCGCGCGGCTCATCGGTTTCGGAACGCACAGCGGAACGGTGGCGGCGGCTGACGACTGGGACGAGCCGATGCAGGTAAAGACGGTGCGCCCGTCGCTTCCGGGAAGCTGGGAGCGGTTGAGTTTCGAGACCGGTGAGCCGCGCTTCCTTCTCGATCTTCGCGAACCGCCCCAGGAGACGCTGGAGTCGCGCCTCGAACGGTTCATCGGGGTCATCTACCGGCCCGAGACCGAGCGCTGGAGCCATTATGCCGAGGCGGAGCTCGGCAGGCAGTTCGATGCCTGGGTGTGGTTCGAACAGACCAGGGCGGTGACTCCGCTGGCCGGACCCGAGCGGAGCGGCGAGGACGATCTTTGGCCGTTCGGCCTCTGACCGCCGGAACTTTCAGCCCATCAATTCGTTTCGGAAAGCAACTGAACTGATTGAAATAGAAGGAGAATTCCGATGGGTGAACTTGGCGACAAGATCAAAGGAAACGTCAACGAGGCGGCCGGCAAGATCAAGCAGCAGAGCGCAAATCCGGCGACTCGCGACGAAGGCGCGGCCCAGGAGCTCAAGGGCAAGGGTGAGCAGTTCAAGGGCAAGGTGAAGGGCCTTCTCGGCGACGACATCTAGGGTTTGTTAAGGCTTCGGCCGTTTAACGAACCGTAAGTACCGCAACTGATAGCAACGTGTAGGCCCCCCCCCCCGGGGGGGGGGGCGGGGTGG
>JAEZHP010000081.1 GCA_023416515.1 Pseudomonadota bacterium
GCCGGCGGCGGGTCCGCAGCGACGGGGCCGAGGCCGGGGGCGATGCCGAAGAAGGCGCGGCGCTGGGCCTCGCCGAGCGCGCGGTCGGCAGCCCGCTCCTCGGCGAGCTGCGAGTCGATCGCCGCCTGCTCCTCGGGGCTCAGGGTGCGGCGGTAATCGTCATAGTCCTCATACTCCCCCCTCTCCTCGCCTTCGAAGCCGGCGGGCGGCGGATAGTTGGTCCACCACTTGCCGTCCGATTGCCAAAGGTCGTGGGTGTCGGCGTCCATTTCGGGCTCGCTCCTATGGTGAAGTTCATGAAGTTCACTGTCTGGCGCGGATTCGTGAAGTTCGGTTTCGGAGTAGGGGTCGGGCGCGGATTCGAGCAGGGCGAGGCCGTCGTCTCGGCGGTCCTCGGCAATCGAATCGAGGAATTCGTCCCAGCGGGCGACGAGGGCGAGATGGGGCTCGCCGAGATCCTCGGCCCGGTCGACCCGCGAATCGAGGCGGGCGAGGACGGCCATGGTCAGGCGGTTGTCGTAGCGGTGGCGCTCGGCGACGATGGCGCCGTCCTTGTAGATTCGGTCGACGACTCCGTTCATCGAGCGCGAGAAGGCCTCGTCGGCGAGGCGCGAGCGGGCCATCACGAAGGCCGCCTCCCAGCCGGCGGCGAACAAGGGATCGCGGTCGCGCAGATTGTAGGCGGCGCGGGCGCTCATTCCCGCGGCGGTGCAGGCTTCCTTGACGACGCCGCATTCGGCGATCCGCTCGAGGAACTGGCGCTTGCGCTCCGGGGTCCAGCCGTCCTGGCGGAGGCGCCGGGTCTCGGTGAAGGCGGTGTCGGGGTGGCGGGGATCGAGCGGCTCGACCACTTCGGGCAAATGGCCGTCGAACCAGCCGATGCGTTTCACCGGCTCGGTTGAGGGTGGGAGGGAGACGGCCGCATCGGTGGATGGGGCGTCCGGTGATGGGGTGTGAGTCGCGTCCATCCCAAGGGTAAACCAATTCAAATCCTATTTTGCAAGTTCTTCTTTTGTTCCTTATCAGGCGGCATGGCCAAGTCGCGCAACGATCGCTGGAAGGCGGAGCAACGGGAGAAGCTCGCGGCGCAGCGGATCTGGCCGGTGTGGACTCGGACGATCGCGGCGATGATCGAGGAGGAGGCGATCGTCCGCTTCGCCTGCCCGGCCTGCAAGAGGCTGTACGACGTCGACCTGGAGGCGATCGCGACGATGCGCGGGCGGGCGTGGAGCCTGATCGGCCGCGCGGCGCGGTGCAAGGCGAGCAAGTGCCGGGATCGCGGCTTCTTCGTCGCTTCGTGGCGCCACGACGTGGCCTTCACCAGCCTCAGCGGCGACGACCTGCCGCCCTGGCTGGTCGGCGCCCGCCCCAGCGACCACGAGCCCCCGCCGGAGGGCCCGGGCGGGGTGCCGCCCTGCCCGAAGGGGGTGGATAGGGTGCGCTGGGCCTATGCGGACGAGCGGGAGCGGAAGCGGATGGTGCGGGAGGTGAGGGGGTAGCTCCAAATAGAAGACTAGCTCCGTGGATTTCTAGCGCGAGCTAAAGAGCCGAAGTCAGGCTCGTTCACAATTGTCTTTCCAAATACTCAGTCCCCGCTAGCATGATTTTGATTCGGGGGGATCGTTATGCTGAAACACATTCGATTGATTCAAGGAATTGGCCAGTTTGATCATGCGATAGCGGCAAGCATTGAACTCAGTCCGCTCACACTGGTGTATGCGGAGAACGCTCGGGGCAAGACAACGCTCGTGAGCATATTCCGCTCTCTTCAGAGCGGTGACCCTCTCCCCATCCGTGAGCGGCGGCGATTAGGAGGTACGCGAAGCCCCCAGGTCGCGCTTACCTTCACAGACGAAGCGAATGCGATTGTCTTCCAGAACGGGCAGTGGTCGTCATCCAAGCCTGGCATCCTTGTCTTCGACGAGCAATTCATAAACGACAACGTGTACTCTGGCATGGTGGTGCAATCCCCGCAAAGGGAAGGTCTCCACGGCCTCATCGTCGGTGCGCGGGGGGTCGCACTACTCCGCAGCCTGAAAACTGAAGTTGATGCGATTGAGCAGCATAACCAAAAGCTGCGAACGCTCGCGAACGCCATACCTCAACGCGCTCTCAAGGGACTCACTGTCGATCAGTTTTGCGATCTAGCACCGGTAGACAACATTGAGGCTAGGATAGAGGAGGCTCGCAAAGCGGTCTCGGCTGCGCAGCAGCAAGAGGCGATCACGCGCATGAGGGACCTAGTCGAGGTGCCTTCAAACTCGCTGCAGCCAGATGCAGTAGAAACAGTCCTATCCGAGCACCTTGCCGATGTGGGCGCGGAGGCGGAGCGGCGCGTTGCAGAGCACCTTTCGAAGCTAGGGACCGGCGGAGAGGCTTGGGTAGCGCAAGGGCAAAGGATTCGACTCGAACACGAGGGTGAACTCAAGGATGCTTGTCCGTTTTGCGCTCAGGCTCTGGCCCCTTCTGCGCTGGCTGCAGCTTATCCGCACCACTTTAGCGACGCCTATGAGGCCTTGAAGGCGAAGATTCAGCGAGCCATTCGTCGAATTCATGAACTCTATGGAGACGCCGTCCTTGAGCACATTCGTAGTCAGATAAGCGAAAACCGGTCCAAAAGCCTATTCTGGTCAGAGTTTATCGAAATGCCGGCCATAGAGTGGGACAGCGGCCCATTTCTCGCTGCCGCTGCGGCGGCGCGAGATGCCATACTTAAGCAGCTGTCGGAAAAGGCAAATGCTCCCCTGGAGCTAATCTCGCTGTCGGAGGATACACGGAAGACACTGCTAGTTCTCGATCAGGAATGGCAGGCGGCGCAGCAATACAATGTCAAGGTACGCGACCTTAACCAACGCGCTGCAGCAGTCCGGGAGGCAATTACGGTTTCCAGTCTCCAGACACTGCGGGACGACCTCGCGAGGCTAGAGGCAGCTAAAGACCGCCACGAGGAACCGGCTAAGTCGCGCTGCGAGGCCTATGTGACCGAAAGGGCAGCTAAGAAATCAACTGAGTCACGGAGAGCTCATGGAAAACGCGCTCTTGATGCCCACCTACAAAATGTCTTTCCAGCTTTTCAGGAAGCAATAAATCTCTATTTGAGGAGACTTAACGCGGGTTTCAGGATCGACGGTGTCAAGTCTCTAAATACTCGCCGTGGACCTTCCTGCGTATACAGCTTGGTGATTGATAGCTCTCCGAACCATCCGGTCGCGGTGAATACGGACACTACTGGTGAACCTTCGTTCAAAACAGTTCTCAGCACTAGTGACAGAAACACCCTCGCACTCGCTGTATTCCTAGCCAGCATCTCTCAATCCGATGACGCAGCGGAAAAAATCGTAATAATTGATGACCCCATTAACAGCCTAGACGAGCACAGAGCGTTCGCGACTGTTACCGAGATCAGGAGGCTGGCTTCCGAGGTACGGCAGGTCATCGTTCTTTCACACAGTCGACCGCTCGTGTGCCACCTGTGGGAAAGCCCGGGACAGATCGGCAGGACAGCAATCGAGGTTGCGCGGCAAGGACAAGGGTCGATTATTCGATCGTGGGATGTTTCAACTCACGGTGTCACTGAACATGACAAACGTCACGGAAAGCTACGAGCATTTTTAGATAGTCAAATGGACAATCCGCGGGAGGTTGCCGAAGCGATTAGGCCAACTTTGGAGGCCTTCCTCAGGGTCGCTTATCCGGAGCATTTTCGACCCGGCACGCTGCTGGGACCATTTCGAAATGTATGCGCCCAGCACGTAGGGTCCGCGACCGAAATCCTGTCGCAACACGACATCGACGAACTCGGCGCGCTCACGGACTATGGAAACCGCTTTCACCACGACACAAATCCAGCCTGGCAAACCGCCGATATAAACGACACTGAGTTAGTTAGCTTCGTCCGGCGAACTCTGTCGTTTGCCAAGCGCCGATGAGCCTTACTCCGCTGCCTCACGCTCCCGCACCGAGGCTGACGCCCGCTTCTTGCGGGTTGGAGGTGACGCGACCGCCGGGACGTCGTTCTTCAGCAGCGGCTTGAGGTAATGGCCCGTGTAGCTGCGCGGCTCCTGCACAACCTGCTCCGGCGTGCCTTCGGCGACGATCTCGCCGCCCTTGTCGCCGCCCTCCGGCCCCAGGTCGATGATCCAGTCGGCGGTCTTGATGACTTCGAGGTTGTGCTCGATCACGACGACGGTGTTGCCCTGCTCGACCAGCGCGTGGAGGACTTCGAGGAGCTTGCGGACGTCCTCGAAGTGCAAGCCCGTGGTGGGCTCGTCGAGGATGTAGAGGGTCTGGCCGGTGGCCCGGCGCGACAGCTCCTTGGCGAGCTTGACGCGCTGGGCCTCGCCGCCGCTCAGGGTCGTAGCCTGCTGGCCGACCTTGATGTAGCCGAGGCCGACCTCCTCCAGCATGCGCATCTTGTCGCGGATCGGGGGCACGGCCTTGAAGAATTCGGCGGCGTCCTCGACCGTCATGTCGAGAACGTCGGCGATGCTCTTGCCCTTGAACTTCACCTCCAGAGTCTCGCGGTTGTAGCGGGCGCCGTGGCAGACGTCGCAGGTGACGTAGACGTCGGGGAGGAAGTGCATCTCGATCTTGATGAGGCCGTCGCCGGTGCACGCCTCGCAGCGGCCGCCCTTGACGTTGAACGAGAAGCGGCCGGGCTTGTAGCCGCGCGCCTGCGCCTCGGGCAGGCCGGCGAACCAGTCGCGGATCTGGGTGAAGGCGCCGGTATAGGTGGCGGGGTTGGAGCGCGGGGTGCGGCCGATCGGCGACTGGTCGATGTCGATGACCTTGTCGAGATACTGCAGGCCCTCGATCTTGTCGTGGGGGCCGGCGACGATGCGGGCGCCGTTCAGGTGCCGCGCTGCGCCGGCATAGAGGGTGTCGATGGTGAAGCTCGACTTGCCCGAGCCCGACACGCCGGTGATGCACGTGAAGGTGCCGAGCGGGATGGAGGCGGTGACCTCCCTGAGATTGTTGGCTCGGGCGCCCTTGACGGTGAGCTTCTTGCCGTTGCCCTTGCGGCGCTGGGCCGGGAGCGGGACCGAGCGGCGGCCGGAGAGGTAGTCGGCGGTGAGGCTGTTCTCGTTGGCGAGCACGTCGGCGAGGCTGCCCTGGGCGACGATCTCGCCACCATGGGCGCCGGCGCCGGGGCCCATGTCGATGACATAGTCGGCGGTGCGGATCGAATCCTCGTCATGCTCGACGACGAGCACGGTGTTGCCGAGGTCGCGGAGGCGCTTGAGGGTCACCAGGAGGCGGTCATTGTCCTTCTGGTGGAGGCCGATCGACGGCTCGTCGAGGACGTAGAGGACTCCGGAGAGGCCGGAGCCGATCTGCGAGGCGAGGCGGATTCGCTGGCTCTCGCCGCCGGACAGGGTGCCGGAGGTGCGGTCGAGGTTGAGATAGTCGAGGCCGACATTGTTGAGGAAGCCGAGCCGCTCGTTGATCTCCTTGAGGATCGCCCGGGCGATCTCCTTCTGCTGCGGGTTCAGCTTCTCCTCGAGAGTGGAGAACCAGTCGAGCGCGTGGCGGACCGAGCGGCGGGTCGACATGGAGATGTCCTCGCCGGCGATCTTGACCGCGAGCGGCTCCGGGCGGAGGCGGGCGCCGCCGCAGGTCTCGCAGGGGGCCGCGGACTGGTACTTGGAGAGCTCCTCGCGCATCCAGGCGCTCTCGGTCTGGAGCATTCGGCGGTTGAGGTTGCCGATGACGCCCTCGAACGGCTTCTTGACGTCATAGGATTTGCGGCCGTCGACGAAGGTCAGGGTGACCGGCTTGCCGTCGGTGCCGTAGAGGATGACGCGCTGCTGCTCCTCGCTGAGGTCGGCCCACGCGGTGTCGAGGGTGAAATCGTAGGCGCGGGCGAGGCTGGCGAGGACCTGCATGTAGTAAGGCGACGGCGGGTTGGACTTGGCCCAGGGGACGATCGCGCCCTTCTTGAGCGTGAGATGCTCGTTGGGGACGACCAGCTCCGGATCGAACAGCAATTTCTCGCCGAGGCCGTCGCAGGCCGGGCAGGCGCCCTGCGGCGCGTTGAACGAGAACAGCCGCGGCTCGATCTCGGCGATGGTGAAGCCGGAGACCGGGCAGGCGAATTTTTCGCTGAAGGTGATGCGGCCGGGAGGGGCGTTGGTGGCGAGGACGTTGCGCTCCGACGCGTCCTTGAGCGCCTTGGCGACTCCGGTTCGGCCGGTCTCGTCCTCGTCGCCGGTCTCCTCGGGGACCGCGGGAGTCTCGCCCTTGGGCGGGTCGGCGGGGTCGAGATAGACGAGCCCTTCCGCGAGCTTCAGGGCGGTCTCGAGGGAGTCGGCGAGGCGCGTCTCGATGCCTTCGCGGACGACGATGCGGTCGACCACCACCTCGATGTCATGCTTGTACTTCTTGTCGAGCGCCGGGGCTTCCTCGATGTCGTAGAAGACTCCGTCGATGCGGACCCGCGTGAAGCCGTCCTTCTGCCACTGGGCGAGCTCCTTGCGATACTCGCCCTTTCGGCCGCGGACGACCGGGGCGAGCAGGAACAGGCGGGTGCCCTCGGGAAGCTGCATGACGCGGTCGACCATCTGGCTGACCGTCTGCGCGCTGATCGGCTCGCCGGTCGCGGGCGAATAGGGCACGCCGACGCGCGCCCACAGAAGGCGCATGTAATCGTAGATCTCGGTGACCGTCGCGACGGTGGAGCGCGGGTTGCGGCTCGTCGTCTTCTGCTCGATCGAGATGGCCGGCGACAGGCCCTCGATATGGTCGACGTCCGGCTTCTGCATCATCTCGAGGAACTGGCGCGCATAGGCGCTCAGGCTCTCGACGTAACGGCGCTGCCCCTCCGCATAGATGGTGTCGAAGGCGAGCGACGATTTGCCCGAGCCGGACAGGCCGGTGATGACCGTCAGCGTGTCGCGCGGGATGTCGACGTCGACGCCCTTGAGATTGTGCTCGCGGGCACCGCGGACGGAAATGTGAGTAAGCATCGGACGGCCGACCTGTTCCAGCTATGTTCTTGTCTAAAGGGGGACGCGCTGGCGGTCAACGCGGGAGGCGGAGATGGGGATGCATGGCGCGCAAGACAAGCGACCCGTTCGCCCTCGTCCGATATGGTGGACCGAAACGGACCTGCTTGATCTGGCAGGGAAAAAGCGCCGGCCTAGGCTCCCGGGTTTGGGGGATGCTGGCGATGAACGGGCTTCATTATGGGGACAATCTCGACGTGCTGCGCGCCCATGTGCGCGACGAGAGCGTCGACCTCATCTATCTCGACCCGCCGTTCAACTCGAACGCGAGCTACAATATCCTGTTCGCGCCGCCGCGGGCACTGCGCACCGCCGCCGACGCCGAGCATGCGCAGATTCGCGCGTTCGAGGACACCTGGCACTGGAACGACAGCGCCGAGGAGGCTTTCGCTCTGGTGGAGCGGAGCGGCAACACTCGGGCGTTCGATCTTCTGAACGCGATGCGCGGCTTCCTCGGCGAGAACGACATGATGGCCTATCTCGCCATGATGTCGATCCGGCTGATCGAGCTTCACCGCGTGCTGAAGCCGACCGGCAGCCTCTATCTCCACTGCGATCCGACAGCGAGCCACTACCTCAAGCTGCTGTTGGACGGGGTGTTCGGTCCAGTGAATTTCCGCAGCGAGATCGTGTGGAAACGATCGCATGCACATAATTCGGCCAAGCGTTGGGGGCCGATCCACGATGTGATCCTCTTCTATTCGAAATCGGATGCATATTGCAGGACCGGTGTCAGACAGGCCTATGACGAGGGGTATGTCGAGCGATACTTCAAGTTCGATGATGGGGACGGGCGCGGTCGCTACTGGACCGGCGATCTGACAGGCGCCGGCGCCAGGAACGGTCCTTCGGGGGACCCGTGGCGAGGGTTCGATGTACGGGCCAAAGCGCGACACTGGGCCTATACCCCAGCAGAACTCGATCGCCTCGATTCAGAAGGTCGCATCTTCTGGCCGAAGACCCCCGCGGCAATGCCGAAGCTGAAGCGCTATCTGGACGAGGCGCGAGGCATCGCTGCTCAGGATGTCCTGCTCGGTATTCCGTCCCTCCAAAAGATGAGTGCCGCGGCCCAGGAACGGCTCGGCTACCCCACCCAGAAACCCGTCGCCCTGCTCGAGCGGATCATCTCGGCGTCATCCAACGAGGGCGACGTGGTGCTCGATCCCTTTTGCGGGTGCGGGACGGCGATCCATGCGGCTCAGAAATTGGGGCGGCGGTGGATCGGGATCGACGTCACCCATCTCAGCATCTCGCTGATCGAGAAAAGGCTGAAGGACGCCTTCCCTGGCATCGAGTTCAGCGTCGAGGGGACGCCGAAGGACCTCGCCTCGGCGCTCGATCTCGCCCGGCGGGACAAATATCAGTTCCAATGGTGGGCAGTGTCGATGGTCGACGCCCAGCCGTTCGGTGGCCGGCGGAAGGGCGCCGACGGCGGCATCGACGGCATCATCTACTTCAAGCCGGACGGGCGCCGCACCGAGAAGGCGATCGTGTCCGTGAAGGGCGGCGACAATGTCGGGGTGCAGATGATCCGCGACCTCCATTCGACGATGGAGCGCGAGCGCGCACCGATCGGAATCTTCATCACCAAGGCGCGGCCGACGGCGGTGATGGAAAAGGAAGCGGCGGCGGTGGGCCGCTTCGAGGACGGGTTCGGGCGAAGCTTCGCACGGCTCCAGATCATCACGTTGGAAGAGCTGTTCCAGGGCCGCAAGCCGGCCATTCCGCTCGTCGACCCGAGCCTGGCGTTCAGGCGCGCGGGGCGGGAGGAGGAGCGCCGCCAGGCCAGCCTGATCTGATCGCCGGGCGCGCGACGAACTTATCGCTCTGATGGCCGTTGAGCGGGCGTCTTAAAGGAGCTTGTCATGAGGCCCCTGCTCGCCTTGCTCGCATCGATCCCGCTCGCCCTTGCCGGCTGCCAGACCGCTCCCGGCGGGAGCCGGGTCGCGGCGGTGCCGGGGGATCCGGCGAGCTATGCGCCGAACGATCCTCAGCGGATGTCCGAGATCACCCGCGTCCTTGCCTCCGACGCGTTCGAGGGGCGGGCGATGGGGACCCCCGGCGAGGAGCGAACCGTCCAGTATCTGATCGAGCAGTTCCGGGCCGCGGGGCTTGAGCCGGGGGGCGAGAATGGTGGGTGGACCCAGACGGTGCCGCTGATCCGAACGCAGCTCAGGAACCCAGTCCTGTCGGTCAGACAGGCGGGGCAGACCATTCCCCTGCGCTTTCCGCAGGAAATCTACCTGAGCACGGTTCGGGCGGTCGAGAGGGCGCGTATCGACAATGCGCCGATCGTGTTCGTCGGCTATGGCGTGTCGGCGCCCGAGCGGCAGTGGGACGATTTCGGCGACGTCGACCTGCGCGGCAAGGTCGCCTTGTTCCTGGTCAACGATCCTGATTTCGAGGCCCAGCCGGGCGAGCCCGCAGCGGGCCGGTTCGGCGGCCGGGCGATGACCTATTATGGGCGCTGGACCTACAAGTTCGAGGAGGCGGCGAGGCGCGGAGCGATCGCAGCGCTGGTCGTCCACGAGACCGAGGCCGCGGGCTATGGCTGGAACGTCGTCCAGGGCCCGGGCGGCGAGAATTACAATGTCGTCCTCCCCGCCGGAGCGCGCCAGCCGGTGCTTCTCCAGGGCTGGATCCAGCGGCCGGTGGCGGTCGACCTGTTCCGCCGCGCCGGCCGCGATTTCGAGCAGGTCCGGCGCGAGGCACGCAATCCGGGCTTCAGGCCGATCGAGCTCGGAGCGACCTTGTCCGCCGAAACGGGAGTCGAGTTGAGGCGGATCCAGAGCCGCAACGTCATCGGACGGCTGACCGGATCGCGCTACCCGAGCGAGACGATCTCCTTCGCCGGCCATTGGGACAGTTTCGGCGTCGGGCCGCCGGACTCGGAAGGGCGGCGGATCCGGCCGGGGGCGGTCGACGACGCGCTCGGGCTCGCCGGGGTGATCGAGGTCGCCAGGGCGTTCGCGCGCGGGCCGCGGCCTGAGCGAAGCCTGGTGTTCGCGGCGTGGACCGCGGAGGAGCGCGGCCTGCTCGGAGCGGAATATTACAGCGCCAACCCGATCTATCCGCACGAGACGACGGTCGCGAACCTCACCATGGACGTGCTTCAAACCGCGGGTCCGTCGCGCGACGTGGTCCTGATCGGGCGCGGGCAGAGCGAGATGGAGGATCTCCTGGCCGAGGCGGCGCGGGCGCAGGGGCGGACGGTGTCGGTCGAGACCCATCCCGAGCGCGGGCTGTTCTACCGGGCCGACCATTTCGCCCTCGCCAAGCGCGGGGTGCCGGTGCTCCTGATCATGGCGCTTGCCGGGGGCAACGACCTGGTGACGGGCGGGCGCGAGGCGGGGGAGCGCTGGGTCGCCGACTATACGGAGCGCTGCTATCACCAGCCCTGCGACGCGTGGAGCGCCGAGTGGGACCTGCGCGGCGCTGCCCAGGACGCGGCTTTGGTCTATGACATCGGGCGAAGGCTCGCCAACAGCCGCGAGTGGCCGGCGTGGCGGGCGGGATCGGAATTCCGGCAGGTGCGCGACAGCAGCGCCGCCGCGCGACGCTAGCTAGAAGGCGCGGGTGATTGCGGGGCCGGTCGGTCGTCCGGCCCCGCAACTTTTTTAGACGCGCGCGTCCGTGCGCTGGACTCGGGCGCGGTGGCGGCCGGCTTAG
>JAEZHP010000064.1 GCA_023416515.1 Pseudomonadota bacterium
AGGGCGATCTTTCGAAGAAGATCACCGTCGACGTGAAGGGCGAGATTCTCGAGCTCAAGAACACCATCAACACGATGGTGGACCAGCTCAACGGCTTCGCTTCGGAAGTGACCCGCGTGGCCCGCGAGGTGGGTTCGGAAGGAAAGCTCGGCGGTCAGGCCAAGGTGGAAGGCGTCGCCGGCACCTGGGCCGACTTGACGGACTCCGTGAACCTGATGGCCGGCAATCTGACCGCGCAGGTCCGCAACATCGCCGAGGTGACCACCGCCGTGGCGCGCGGCGACTTGTCCAAGAAGATCACGGTGGACGTGAAGGGCGAGATTCTCGAGCTCAAGGACACCATCAACGTCATGGTGGACCAGCTCAACTCGTTCGCCTCGGAGGTGACCCGCGTTGCCCGCGAGGTGGGCTCGGAAGGAAAGCTCGGCGGCCAGGCCAAGGTGGAAGGCGTCGGCGGTACCTGGAAGGACCTTACCGACAACGTGAACGACCTCGCCGCGAACCTCACCGGCCAGGTCCGCAACATCGCCGAAGTGACGACCGCGGTGGCCTTGGGCGATCTTTCCAAGAAGATCACCGTGGACGTGAAGGGCGAGATCCTCGAGCTGAAGAACACAATCAACACCATGGTGGACCAGCTGAACTCCTTCGCTTCCGAGGTGACCCGCGTGGCCCGCGAGGTCGGCACCGAAGGCAAGCTCGGCGGCCAGGCGCAGGTGCGCGGAGTCGCCGGCACCTGGGCCGATCTCACCGACAATGTGAACCTGATGGCCGCGAACCTGACCGGCCAGGTCCGCAACATCGCCGACGTGACCACCGCCGTGGCGAGGGGCGACCTTTCCAAGAAGATCACCGTCGACGTGAAGGGCGAGATCCTTCAGCTCAAGGACACCATCAACACCATGGTGGATCAGCTGAACGGCTTCGCGTCGGAAGTGACCCGAGTGGCGCGCGAGGTGGGTACCGAGGGTAAGCTCGGCGGCCAGGCCAACGTGCCGGGCGTCGGCGGCACCTGGAAGGACCTCACCGATAACGTGAACCTGATGGCCAACAACCTGACCAACCAGGTGCGCGGTATCGCCGACGTCGTGACCGCAGTGGCGCAGGGCAACCTCAAGCGGAAGCTGACTCTCGACGCGAAGGGCGAGATCGCGGCGCTGGCCGAGACGATCAACTTCATGATCGAGACCCTCGCGACCTTCGCCGACCAGGTGACCAACATGGCCCGCGAGGTCGGCATCGAAGGCAAGCTCGGCGGCCAGGCCCGTGTGCCTGGCGCCGCCGGTCTGTGGCGCGACCTCACCGACAACGTGAACGCGATGGCGAACAACCTGACCAGCCAGGTGCGCTCGATCGCCGACGTGGCCACCGCCGTTACCAAGGGCGACCTTACCCGCTCCATCGCCGTCGAGGCGTCGGGCGAGATGGCCGCGCTCAAGGACAACATCAACGAGATGATCCGCAACCTCAAGGAACAGACCTTGAAGAATGCGGAGCAGGATTGGCTCAAGACCAACCTCGCCCGGTTCAGCCGAATGCTTCAGGGCGAGCGCGACCTCACCACCGTGTCAAACCTGATCATGTCGGAGCTCGCGCCGCTGGTGAACGCTCAATATGGCGTCTTCTACGTGGCGAGCCGCGATGGCGACGAGCCGATGCTGGAGCTCGCGGCGAGCTACGGCGCGGAAAGCAAGGACGAGCTGAAGTCCCGCTTCAAGCTTCGCGAGGGCCTCGTCGGCCAGGCGGCGGCTGACAAGCGTCCGATCCTGCTGGAGAACGTGCCGGGCGAGTTCGTCCGGATCGGCTCGGGTCTCGGCCATGCCACCCCGGCCAACGTCACCATTCTTCCGGCCCTGTTCGAAGACGATGTGAAGGCGGTGATCGAACTCGCGTCGTTCAGCGAGTTCAACGAAACCCACCAGAGCTTCCTCGACCAGCTCATGGAATCGGTCGGCATCGTTTTGAACACGATCGCCGCGACGATGCGCACCGAGGGCCTGCTCAAGCAGTCTCAGCTTCTGACCCAGGAGCTTCAGGCGCGCCAGACCGAGCTCACCACCAAGCAGGAAGAGCTCCACAACACCAACGAGGAGCTTCAGGAGAAGGCGCAGCTTCTCGAGAACGAGAAGAAGCAGGTCGAAGCCAAGAATATCGAGATCGACATGGCCCGCCGGGCCATCGAGGAGAAAGCCGAGCAGCTCGCCCTCACGTCGAAGTACAAGTCAGAGTTCCTTGCGAACATGAGCCACGAGCTGCGCACGCCGCTCAACTCGCTGCTCATCCTGTCGAAGCTGCTGTCCGATAACCCGCACGGCAACCTCAACGACAAGCAGGTCGAGTTTGCGCGGACCATTCACTCGGCTGGCTCGGATCTGCTCAGCCTCATCAACGACATCCTCGATCTGTCGAAGATCGAGTCCGGCACGGTGTCGATCGAGATCGGCGAGATGCCGATGAATGCGCTCAAGCTTCACATGGAGCGCACCTTCCGCCAGCTCGCGGCCGACAAGGACCTCGATTTCCAGGTCCGGGTCGAGGATAGCCTGCCGGCGACGATCCGAACCGACGAGAAGCGCCTCCAACAGATCGTCCTCAATCTTCTGTCCAACGCTTTCAAGTTCACCTCGCACGGAGGCGTCACTCTCGACATCAAGCCCGCGACGAGCGGGTGGAGCCCCAATCACCCCGTGCTCCGCGGAGTCGATCAGGCGATCGAGATCTCGGTCACCGACACCGGAATCGGCATCCCGGAGGACAAGCAGAAGCTCATCTTCGAGGCGTTCCAGCAGGCCGACGGTACGACCAGCCGCAAATATGGCGGCACCGGACTTGGTCTTTCGATCAGCCGCGAGATCGCCCGGCTGCTCGGCGGCGAGCTCCAGGTGAGGTCGAAGCCCGGCGAGGGCTCGACCTTCACCTTGTTCGTTCCGCTGAATGCCACCGCGCCGGTCGGGGCAGCTGCGCCCACCACCACCACCGCGCGCTACGACAATAGTGGAGCGATGGTGCCGACCGCGCTTCCGATCGGCTACGACGTCAACGACGACCGCGACGACCTCGGCGACTCGCCGTTCGTCCTGATCGTCGAGGACGATCCGACTTTCGCGTCGATCCTGCTCGACCTTGCACGAGGGGTCGGTCTCAAGGGCGTCATCTCGACGGCCGGGGCGGGCACGCTCGCCCTCGCCCGCAAGCTGAAGCCGCACGCGATCACTCTCGATCTCGGCCTTGCCGACATCGACGGCTTCGTGCTCCTCGACCTCTTGAAGCACGATCCGAAGACCGCGAACGTGCCGATCCACGTCATCTCCGGCGCCGACAAGGTCGCCAAGGTGATGGAGATGGGCGCCTTCGGAGTCACCGAAAAGCCGGCCGACGACGCCGAGCTCACCAAGGTCTTCAAAAACCTCGCCAAGGCGCTCAAGAAGGACCGCAAGGTCGTCGAGCTGATCCCGGACAAGTCGAAGAGCCACGAGGTTCCGGAGCTCGCCGGCGCCAAGATCCTCATCGTCGACGACGACATTCGCAACATCTACTCGCTGACCAGCGTGCTCGAGAGCTACGACGTCGAGGTGCTCCATGCCGAACGCGGCAAGGACGGCATCCTGATCCTGGAACAGACTCCGGGAATCGACATTGCGCTCATCGACATCATGATGCCGGAAATGGACGGTTACGAGACGATGCAGCAAATCCGGCAGCGGCCGCAGCTTGCAGAGGTGCCTCTGATCGCGGTCACGGCCAAGGCGATGAAGGGCGACCGCGAGAAGTGCCTCGAAGCGGGCGCGTCCGATTATATCGCCAAGCCGGTCGACATCGACCTTCTGCTCGCGCTTCTGCGCGTGTGGATCGGCCGGGCGCGCGAAAATACCGTGCGTGCCGGCGCTTCGCCGCTACAGGGTGCTGCCGAGTAACACATGGCTTCGACCAAACCTGCCCTCGCGAAGGCCGCCCCGGCCGCAGCGCCCACCGTGGCTCCCGTCGAGGGTAGCGGCGAGCGCGCGCGCGTGCTTGTCGTGGACGATGACGAGCGCAACCTGCTCGCTATCCGCACGGTGCTCGAGGATGTCGCTGACGTCGTCGTCGCGACCTCCGGCGAGGAGGCGCTTCGCCACCTCCTGAAGGGCGAGTTCGCGGTCATCCTGCTGGACGTCTACATGCCCGGCATGGACGGCTACGAGACCGCCCAGATGGTCCGCTCGCGCGAGCAGACCAAGCGTATCCCGATCGTGTTCCTGTCCGCGGTGAACAAGGACATGGAGCATCTGCTTCGCGGCTATTCGATGGGCGCGGTCGATTACGTGTTCAAGCCGGTCGACGCGACCGTGCTTCGCTCGAAGGTCGCGGTGTTCGTCGACCTGTTCAACATGACCAAGGAGGTCGAGCGCAAGGCGAAGGCCGAGCAGGAGCTGCTCGACGCGAACCTGAAGGCCAATGCCGAGCTTCTTCGCACCGAGCAGGAGCTGCGCAGGGCTCAGCAGCGCCAGGCGGCGATCATCGAGTCGCTCCCGATCGTCCTCTATCTCGAGCCGCTCGAATGCTCCCCTCGCAAGCCGGAGTTCGTAAGCGGCGACTTCAAGGCGGTGACCGGCTTCGATTTCGCCGAGCTTCGCGAGCAGCCGACCCTGTGGGCCGACCGGCTCCACGAGGAGGATCGCGAGCGCGTGATCGCCGCGATCGAGGCGCGCAACGACAGCGGAGTCGGGTCGGTCGAATATCGCTGGCAGTGCGCCGACGGTGGCTGGAAGCACTTCCACGATCAGTCCATCCTTCTCAAGGACTCGTCCGGGAAGCCGATCGAGTTCGCTGGCACGCTGATGGATGTCACGGACCGCCGGCTGCTCGAGAGTCAGCTTGTCCAGGCGCGCAAGATGGACGCGATCGGCCAGCTCACCGGCGGGATCGCGCACGACTTCAACAATCTGCTCGCGGCCGTCCTCGGCGGCCTCTCGATCATCGAGAAGCGCCTTCCGCTCGAGGAGGAGCACCGGAAGATTCTCGGAATGGCGCGGCATGCCGCGGAACAGGGCTCCGAACTTGTCCGCCGCCTCCTCGCCTTCGCCCGCAAGCAGCAGCTTCGGCCGGACCGGATCGAGATCGACCGGCTCGCCAAGTCGGTCTCGGACCTCCTCGCCCACACGCTCGGCGGACTGGTCGAAGTCCAGTGGCAGATCGGCGAAAATCCGGGCTGCGCCTTCGCGGACGAGGCTCAGCTCGAGCTCGCGCTGATGAACCTGATCATCAACGCCCGCGACGCCATGCCCGAGGGCGGCACCATCACTGTCGCCTCCGACAACCATAGCGTCGCTCCGGACCAGGCCGAGGGCGACCTGTCGCCTGGCGACTATGTTGTCTTGTCGGTGAGCGACACCGGCCACGGAATCGCGCCGGACATGATCGAGCAGGTGCTGGAGCCCTTCTTCACCACCAAGGAGATCGGCAAGGGCACCGGGCTCGGCCTCTCGATGGTCTATGGCTTCGCCAAGCAATCGGGCGGCGCGATCCGCATCCGAAGCCAGGTTGGCGAGGGGACGAGGGTCGAGATCTGGCTGCCGCGTGCCGAGGCGTCGCAGGGGCCGAAGTCCGGCCAGGAGCGCGAGGCGGCCGATCAGCCCAAAAGCGATCCGCTCAAGATTCTGCTGGTCGACGACCATGAGGGTGTCCGGGCGATCACCGCAGGGCTGCTCCAGGATCTCGGCCATCAGGTGACGCAGGCCGGAGATGGGCCGGAAGCCTTGGCTTTGATCCAGACCTCGGATGGGTTCGACTTGCTGGTCAGTGACTATGCGATGCCGAAATTGTCGGGCGCCGAGCTGATCAGGCAGGCGCGGGAGCGAGTCCCGAATCTGCCGGCGCTCATCATCACCGGCTATGCGGACAAGGAATCGATCAGCGAAAGGCCCGACAATGTGGCGATCCTCTCCAAGCCGTTCACGCCGGAGCAGCTCCGCTCCTGCCTGACCGCGACTGTCGAGGCGGCCCGGGCGGCGGCCTGATCGGTCTGCACGGCGCCTGACTGGCGCGTTCAGGCTGAGGCTGACCGGCGCGCGCTAGAGCGCGTCCGATCATTCCTTCGAGGTCCAAGATGACGTTTCGAGCCGCGACCATTCTCACCCTGACTCTCGCCGCGCTTGGCGGCGCGGCACCGGCGCCCGCGGCCGCAGCCGCGGTCCAGACGGTCGAGCCGGGCGAATGGACGATCGGGCCGATCGTTCGCGGTCGGAATTATTCGCGCGGAATGCCGCTCCACCCGACTCCGCGCCGGGGCGGCGGCTTCGTGATCGACCTGCCGGAGGCGCCGGGCAGCGTCCATTATGTGACGTTCCGCCACGGCTCGCTCGCCGGCAAGCGCCGGATCGTCATGCGCTACCGGATCGAGGCCGCGCCGGGCGTGCGCATCGTGCCCCGAACCAATCCCGCGCAGGCGTCGATGATCACGCCTTTCTTCCAGCGCAGCGGCGACAATTGGAGCGCGCGCGGGCCCTATGAGGCCTATCGCTGGTACGCCACCTTCGCCACCCAGTCGCAGCTTCGCCCGGGCACGTTCGAGATGATCGCACCGCTCAATGGCAACTGGACCGCGGTCGAGACGTCGAGCGCCCGGACCAACCCGGAAGGGTTCCGCGACGCGCTCGCCAACGCCGACCAGGTCGGCTTCGTCCTCGGCGGCGGCGACGGCTATGGCCACGGGGTTTACGCCACCGGGCCGGCTCGGCTCATCGTCACCGAATTCCGGGTCGAGTAGAGGCTCGGCTCAGGCCGGCACCACTTCCTGCTCGATCGCTCCGAAGATGGAATGGCCGGCCTCGTCCTCCATCCAGATGCGAACGCTGTCGCCATGCTTGAGGAAGGGCGTGGCGGCCTTGCCGTCGAGGATGGTCTCGACGGTGCGCACCTCCGCCAGGCACGAATAGCCGCGTCCACCGCGGTCGACCGGCTTGCCCGGCCCGCCGTCGTCGTCGCGGTTAGAGACGGTGCCTGAGCCGATGATCGAGCCGGCACCCAGATTGCGGGTCTTGGCGAGGTGGGCGATCAGCGTTCCGAAGTCGAAGGTCATATCCACGCCCGCATCGGCGCGGCCGAAGGGCTGGCCGTTGAGGTCGACTCGGAGCACACCGTGGAGTTTGCCGTCCTGCCAAGCTGCGCCGAGCTGGTCAGGCGTGACCAGGACCGGCGACAGCGCCGAGGCGGGCTTGGACTGGACGAAGCCGAAGCCTTTGGCGAGCTCGGCGGGGATGAGGTTGCGCAAGGACACGTCGTTGACGAGGCCCACCAGCTTGATGTGGCTGAGCGCCTCTTCGCGGGTGCAGCCCTGCGGGACGTCGTCGGTCACGACCACCACTTCAGCCTCGAGGTCGCAGCCCCAGCCCTCGTCGGCGAGCGGGATCGGGTCGCGCGGGCCAAGCAGCTCGTCGGAGCCGCCCTGGTACATGAGCGGGTCGGTCCAGAAGCTCTCCGGCATCTCGGCGCCGCGCGCCTTCCGCACCAGCTCGACATGGTTCACATAAGCCGAGCCGTCGGCCCATTGATAGGCGCGGGGCAGCGGCGCGTCCGCCTGGCGCTCGTGAAAGCGCATCATCGGGATGGCTTCATGGGCAAGGTCCGTCGACAGCAATTCGAGCTGCGGCGCGGCCTCCGCCCAATCGTCCAGCGCCGCCTGAAGCGTCGGGGCGATATGGGTCGCGTCGGCGCACCAGGCGAGGTCGGCGCTAACCACGACGAGGCGCCCGTCGCGGCCGCTCTTCAAGGAACCAAGCTTCATTCAGGCAGCCTCGCTTTCGGAAAACCGCCCCAGGCGGCGTCATAGTCTTTCTGGAGCGCGTCGCTCTCCAGCGCAAACAGGGTCGGCCGATAGGGCCAGCAGGTTTCCACCATGAAGGCCATCGTGCCCTCGATCTTGTGCGGCTTCAATTCGGCCTCGCTCGCCGCCTGCCAGCTCGCCACGTCAGGGCCATGGCCGGCCATGAGGTTGTGAAGGCTGAGTCCGCCGGGCGCGAAGCCCTCGGCCTTGGCGTCGTAGGCGCCATGGATTAGCCCCATGCACTCGCTCATCACGTTGCGGTGGAACCAGGGCGGCCGGAACGTGTCCTCGGCAACCATCCAGCGCGGCGGGAAGATGACGAAGTCGGCGTTTGCCCGGCCCGGAACGTCGCTCGGCGAAGTGAGAACGGTGAAGATGCTCGGATCGGGATGGTCGTAGCTGACCGTGCCCATCGTGTTGAACAGGCTGAGGTCGTACTTCCACGGCGCCAGGTTGCCGTGCCAGGCGACGACATCGAGCGGGCTGTGGTCGAGCTTCGTGATCCAAAGTGAGCCGAGCGACTTCTGGATGAGCTCGAAGGGCTCGTCGCGATCCTCGAACCATGCCCGCGGCGTCAGGAAATCGCGGGCGTTCGCGAGGCCGTTCGAGCCGATCGGGCCAAGGTCGGGGAGGCGGAACAGCGCCCCGTGATTTTCGGCGACGTAGCCGCGTGCCTGGCCGTCGGGCAGCATCACCCGGAAGCGAACGCCGCGCGGGATGAGGGCGACCTCGCCCGGGGCGAGCTCGATCCGCCCGAGTTCGGTCAGCAGTTCCAGCCGGCCCTGCTCGGGGATGATCAGAAGCTCGCCGTCCGCGTTGAAGAAGGCGCGGCGATCCATGTTCTTGGTCGCGCGGTAGATGTGGACCGCGACGCCCTCCAAATCCTCGGGCGACCGGTTGGCCATCATCGTGACGAGGCCGTCGACGAAGTCGGTCGGCTCGGTCGGTAGGTCGAGCGGGTCCCAGCGCAGGCGGTTGGGAGGGAGCGGCTTGTCCACGGTGCCGGGCGCGAACAGCTTAGCGCCGTCATAGCGGCAATAAGGCGGATGCTCGGCGGAAGGGCGCAGCCGGTAGAGCCAGGACCGCCGATTATGGTCGCGCGGCGCGGTGAAGGCAGTGCCGCTCAATTGCTCGGCATACAGGCCGAACGGCGGCCGCTGCGGCGAGTTGCGCCCCTTCGGCAGCGCGCCGGGCACCGCCTCAGTCTCGAAATGCCCGCCGAAGCCGGGGAAAAAATCGGTCATTCCTCAACTCCACCCAGCGCGGTCTCTAAGGGGCCGGTCTTGCCCCCGGCAAGACCTTGATCATGCTGGGAGCATGATCAACCCCTTCGAGACCGAGCCCTTTTAAGGGAGGGGAAGGGGGTGGGTAGCGCTGAGGTGGCTCGACGGCGCCGAAGCGCTGCAATTCAGCAGGGGTGGTATTTCTTGGCGCGCAGACGCGCGCACCCACCCCAACCCCTCCCTTGAAAGGGAGGGGCTCAGAAATTCACGCCTCCGCCTTGGCGGGGATCACCCCGCGGCGGATCTGGTCGAGCTCGATGCTCTCGAACAGGGCCTTGAAATTGCCCTCGCCGAAGCCTTCGTTGCCCTTGCGCTGGATGATCTCGAAGAAGATCGGACCGACCATGTTCTCGGTGAAGATCTGGAGGAGCAGGCCCTCTCCGGTCTCGGGCGAGCCGTCGATCAGGATGCGGCGGTCGCGCATCGCCTGCACGTCATGCTCGTGGTGCGGGATGCGCTTGTCGATCATGTCGTAATAGGTGTCGGGGCTGTCCTGGAAATTGACGCCCGCGGCGCGGAGCTGGTCGACCGTCTTGAAGATGTCGTCGGTCGCGAAGGCCAGGTGTTGGATGCCTTCGCCCTTATATTCCTTCAGATATTCCGCGATCTGCGAATAATCGTCCTGGCTTTCGTTGAGCGGAATCCGGATCTTGTCGTCGGGAGCGGTCATCGCCCGCGATAGAAGGCCGGTCTGCTGCCCCTCGATGTCGAAATAGCGGATCTCGCGGAAGTTAAAGATGCGCTCGTAGAAGCCGGCCCAATGGTTCATCCGGCCGCGGTTCACATTGTGGGTAAGGTGATCGAGCGTGTGGAGACCGGCGCCCGGGCCGCATTCCGCGATCGTCTCGAAATCCTGCTCGTAGAGGCGCTTCTGCGCCGCTGAATCGACCAGATAGAGATAGGAGCCGCCGATGCCTTCCAGGGTCGGCAGGTCGAGGTCGCCCTTAGTCTCGGTCGCGCCGCGCTCGACGGCAAGCTTGAGCGCCTCGGCCGCGTCGGCCACTCGGAACGCCATCGCGCTCGCGGACGGGCCGTGGGCGGTGCGGAACTCGGCGGCGTGGCCGCTCGGTTCCATGTTGAGGATGAAGTTGATGTCGCCCTGGCAATAGCGGCGGATCGCCTTCTGCCGGTGGTTGCCGACATGGGTGAAGCCGAGCTTGGTAAACAGGCCTGCGAGCGCCTCCGGATCGGGCCCGGTGAACTCGACGAATTCGAATCCGTTGAGGCCGATCGGGTTCTCGCGAGCCTCCTGCTGCGTCGCCATGGCGCGCTCCTTTCTAAGCAATCTGACGGGTCGGCGCCCCTCCTACTCCGCCGGCCGGTCCCAGGGAAGGGGAGGGCGGCGTCGGCACAGACTGCACGGGGCAACCGGCGCCGTGCCGGCTGCTCAGCCGAGCGTCGCCGACATGAGGAAGCGGGCTCGGCTCGCGGCGGCGCGGCTGCGCAACTCCTCAATCTCGCGCTCTTCCTTGGCGTTGAGCATCACCTCGAGAAGGCGGTTGAAGTGCCGGCGCATCGCCGCTCTGGCGGCCGCCGGATCGCGGGCGCGGAGCGCGCGGACAATCTCGGCATGCTCCTCCATTCGGGCGACCCCGTCATGGTGGCAGATGCTCTCGTGCATCGCGCGCACTTCCGGGACGTCGGTCCGAAGCCGCCAAAGCGACTTGATGACATAGGTGATCGCCGCGTTGCCCGAGGCCGAAGCGATGGTCATGTGGAACTCGCGGTCCGCCTCGTTGGCGAAGCGGTCTTCCTCGGTCTCGCTGGCCATCATCTGGAGGAGGTCGTCGAGCTTCTCGAGCAGCTCTTCCGAGATGATCGGGGCGGCGAGGGCCGCGGCCTCGGCCTCGAACAGCGAACGCGCCTCGGTCAGCTCGAAGGCGCTGACGCTGGGCAGTTCCTCTTCGGCGCAGGCGTCGGTGACATACACGCCGGAGCCGGTCCGGATCCGCACCTTGCCCATCGCCTGGAGTGCGATCTCCGCCTCGCGAATGGTGACTCGGCTGACTCCGAACCGCTCGGCCAGCTCGCGCTCGCCGGGGAGCCTTGAACCCGGCGGAAACTCGCCGGCCTGGATCATCTCCATGATCTGCTCGGCGACATTCTGAAATAAGCGACGATCAGCCATGCCCGAACCTATTTCCCACTGCAGTGCGAAACCTTAGCCAAAGCTGGAGCGAGGGCAAGGAGCGCGGGCCGCATTCTAAATCGGCCCCTCCTTGCCCTCGGATCGTCCTTCGCGGTCTTAGAACTTCACGCTCACGCCCGCGGTCACTCGACGATCGGTGAGTCCCTGGAAGCAGAGAAGAGCATCATTGTTGACGCAGAACTGGTTGGCTTCGGAACCGGTGATGTTGATTCCTTCGATGCCGATGTTGATGTTCTCGTTGATGTCGTAGTTGACGCTGGCATTGAGCTGGCCGCGCGGAGCGTTGATCCTCGGAAGTCCGAAGAAGAACGAGTCCGTCGAGACGTAGCTCGACCGCCACGTGTAGCGCGCGCGGGCGCTGAGGCCGTATTTCTCGTAATAGAGAGTCAGGTTGTACGAGTGCCGCGACAGGTTCGGCAGCGTGATGCGGTCCTGAGCGACGATTCCCAGAGCGGTGAAGGCGCCCTGCGGGCCGTCGGCGGTGCGGAAGTTGGACGGGAAGTCCTGGGCGCTGCCTCCGGTCGTCTGGAACGTGTAGTTGCCGATGAAGCCGAAGCCCGACGCGAAGCCGAGCAGATGCTCGAACCGCGAAAGGTCATATTGAAGAGCCGCCTCGACGCCGGTCTGGGTCGTGTCGCCCTCGCCGTTCATCACCGTCGTGACCGGCACGCAAATACCCGTGCCGGGGTTCTGGACGTTGTTGATGTTGCGGTCCGCGATCGGGTTGAAGATTCCGCCCTGCTCGCACGGCGGGGTGATGTCGATGGCCAGCCCGCCATTCGCGTCGCGAGTCGGGAAAGGATCGATCCGGACCTCGGAGAACAGGTTGGTTCGCGTCTTGTGGAAGAAGCCGACGCCGAGGAAGGCCGACGGCGCGAAATACCATTCCCCAGAGATGTCGAACGACCACACCGATTCCGGGACGAGGTTGGGATTGCCCACGGGAACCGGCGTGTTCGGTCCGGTGCCGAAGCTGACCGAGGTCGACAGATCGTCGAAGTCCGGCCGGTTGATGTCCCTCGAAACGCCGAGGCGGACGAGGACGTCGCGTGCTGGCTCGATGACCATGTTGAAGCGCGGCAGGAAGAATTCGTACGAGCTGTCCTGCACAACCGGAGTCGCCGTGGGGTTGCCGGCAGTCTGCGTGAATCCGAGCGAGGACAGGTTCGTCTTGACGTAGCGCAGCCCGACATTGCCGCGGACCGGAAGCCCGAGCTCCTCTCCGTCGAAATTCGCCTGCGCGTAAAATGCGTGCGTCTGCTCGGTGATGTCGAAGAAGGCCGTGACCTGTTGCGTCGGCGTCGTGAGCAGGGCGATGTCCGGTCCGCTGGTCGCCGCGTTGTTCTGAGTGATCGCGGCGTTGAGCGAGGCCAGGATGCCGGCCGGGTCGGAGAAGGACCGCGCCGGGTCGATGACCAGGAAGTCGCGAATGAACAGCCGGCGTCCGTCGGCCGAACCAAAGTTGGTTGGGCCGGCCACCATGATATCGGAGAAAAGGTTGGCCCGCGGCCGGTTGATCGCGGCAGCGTTGGTCAAGCCGACGTTGCGGACGCTGGAATCGTTGAGCGCCGAGGTCTCGTTGTAGCGATAGCCGACGTCGATCGAGGTGACGAACGGGAAGGCGCCTACGAGATCGTAGGTGAGGTCGATGCGGCCAGCGATCTCCCGGTTCTCGACAATCCCGACGCTCTGGTTGACCTGGCGAAGCGCGTAATTGGCCGGGTCGAGAAGCATCGCGGTCGTCGGGCTTTCAGGGAGGCCCGGGGCGATCCCGAACTGAAGGGTTCCGCCGGTCAAGTCGAACTCGATCGGAACGCCGTTGTCGATGCTGCCCGTGCTGACCGGCAGGTGGTTGGGGTTGATGAAGTCGAGGGTGGTCGAGAAGTCCGAGTTGGTCGTGTCCGAGGTCGACAGCGCCCCCTCGAGGCGCACCGTCAGCCGTCCGCTGTTCCACTCGCTGCCCAGGCGATAGACCCTGCTGTCGGTGACCCGCGAGCCGGTGTTGGAATCGGTGCGAAGGTTGGGATCGAGGGCGCCGCTCGAGTTCGGGCGGATGATGCCCGCAAGCGCGGCCTGGACGCTCCCGAGGTCGACCGGGCCGTTGGGCCCATCGAGCGTTCCGAGGTTGATCGTCTCGAACGCGGTATTGGTGGTTCTGTCGACGACGCCGTTCGCGGACACGCCGGAAATCTGCACTCGGGTGCTTTCCTGGGCGCGGGTCTGGTCGTTGTGGATTCCGTCGAAATAGAAACGCAGATTGTCGGCGGGCCGCCACTCGAGCGAGCCGACGAAGTTCAGGGTCTCATATTCGAAATTGTCGTTGTCCTGGTCGAGGAACTGGACCCGCAGGTACGGGAAGGGCTGGGCGCTGGCTCGGCCCGAATTGGGCGTGACCACGGCGTCGCGATCCACGCGCGGCCGGAAGGCGGACACGTCGGAGCGGGCGTAGCTGCCGCTCAGGACGATTCCGATCTCGCCGATGCCGGTCGACCAATTGTCGCCGATCGTCCCCGAAATGCGCGGCAGGACGGAACGTGCGAGGTCGCTATATTCGCCCTGGACTCGAACCGCGATCAGCCGGTCGCGCAATTCGAGCGGCCGAAGCGTCCTGAGGTTAATCGTTCCACCGACCGAACCCTCGATCGTCTCGGCGTCCGGAACCTTGGTCACCTCGAGTGAGGCGATCAGCGCCGCGGGCAGGTCCTCGAAGCTGATTCCGCCACGGCCTGCGCCCGAGCCGACGGTGGAAACTCCATTGATCTCGGTACGGTTCTCGTCGGTGCCGCGGATCTGCACCGCGGTGCCGACCCCGGCTTCCCGGGTGACCTGGATGCCAGTGATGTTCTCGAGCACTTCGGCGAGGTTCTGGTCGGGCAGCTTGCCGATGTCCTCGGCCTGGATGACCTCGATCAGATTGTCGGAATTGCGCCGCTCGTTGAGCGCGCTCCGAAGTGAGCTTCGAATGCCGGTGACGACGACGACGTTTTCGTCCTCGGCTTCCGCTTCGGGCTGGGCGGCCTGCTGCTCGTCGGCGGTCTGGGCGGCGGCGGGTGCCGCGATCATCAGCAGCGAAAGCGAACTGGTTGCAAGAAGCGCAACGCGAAGCGAGTCAGTGGTGGCGATAAACGGGCCGCGCGAATGGCGCATAGAACCTCTCCCCCTAGTTTATAATTTGGCTTCACCCTGACCAAATCGTTGCACCACGTCAACGAGAATTGTCCTACCTCTCGCCGGACCAATTGGTAGGACCAATCAAGGGTTTAGGCCGGGTCGAAGAGAGAGAGGGCCAGCGCTCAGGAGCAGGTGTTGATTCTTCGGAAGGGGGCAGGGAGCGAGACCGTGGCCCCGCTCCCTACAACGACGTACAGGTCAGATCCGGAAGCGGACGCCGAGGAAGTAGCGAGGCCCGTAATAGTGATACTGGCGGATGCTTCCCTGGACCGGCATGTCGGTCACCTTCGGCTCGTCGAACAGGTTCACCGCCTCGGCGCGAAGCGACACGTTGCGGTTGATGTTGAACGACGCGCGCAGGTCGACGGTCTCGTTATCGCGGACGTAGCGCAGCTGCGTGTTGCCGCCGACGAAGTCCTGATAATAGTTGGACCGGTAGTTGTAGACCGCCTGGATCGAGAACGGACCCTTCTCGTAGAAGGCCTGCGCGGAGACGACGTGCTCCGACAGTCCGAACACGTTGGCCGGTTCGATGAAGCCCGGAGTGACGATGCCCGTCGCCGGGTTCAGAACGTCGCCGTAGCGCACGTCCTGGGTCTCAAAGCTCGAGCTCGCATAATTGTAGCTGAGCTTCGCGCCGAGGCCGTCGAACGGCGCCGGCAGCCAGGAGAAGGTGTGGGCGAGGGTGAGCTCGAAGCCCCACAGGCTGCTCTGCTCATCGCTGTTCGCGGTCTGGACGACCGGAACGGTGACTGCCTGGCCGTCGATCGTGAACTGCTCGTCGATCACCACCGGGATGAAGCCGCCGGTGAAGTTCTTGTAGTAGAGCGCGCCGGCGACCATCGTGTCGCGGTTCGGATACCATTCCAGCGACGCGTCGGCGTTCCACGACATCAGCGGCTCGAGCCGTGGGCTTCCGTTGGCGGTGATGTTGGCGATCGCCTCCTCAATGGAATCGGCGGTGTCGCTCACGTCGAGCGCGAACTCGCGGCCGGCCCCGAGCGCGCTCGGGTTCGGGCGGGACATCGCGCGGTAGCCGGCGAGGCGGAACAGCACGTCGGGCCGAAGCTCGAAGATCGCATTGACGCTCGGGAGGAAGCGGGTGTTCTCGGACTCGATCACCACTTCCTCGAAATCGCCGGTCTGGACCAGGCGGATGGTGCCGTCCGGATTGTTGACCACGTCGAGGCCGCTGCGCAGGCCGACTGAGGTCACCTGCGTGTTGACGACACGAAGACCGAAATTGCCGCGAACCGGCATGCTGCCGAGCTGCGATTCATAGGTGGCCATGACGTAGCCCGCGACCGTCTGCTCCTCGACGTCGCGGTTCGCGACCGAACGGACGTCCTCGTTGCGGCCCGGATCTTCCGTGCCGAGGAAGGACTGGAACAGGCAAACCGGGTCGAAGGTCGCGTAGCTGGTGATCGCGTTGCCGCGCGCCGACGAGAGGAAGTCCTCCTCGGGGAACGGGGTGCGGCAGGCAAGGTTCGCGTCGCGGATCTGCGGGCGGCCGGTGATGTTGGTCTCAACCCGGTCGCTATAGTCGTTGTAGGTCATCCGGGCGAGGCGGACCCCGGCGTCGATGCGGTCGAGGAAACCGTCCATCTCATAGGTCGCGTCGATCCGGCCGGCCACGATCTCGTGGATCCGGCTGTCTTCGTCGCGGCGAAGGCGAGCGGCGGCGCTGAACAGGTCAGCATTGGTGACGTCGTAGCGGGGATCGATGGTGATGGTCGGCGCGAAATTGCCCGGAAGCACTTCGTACACATAGGGGATGCGCTGGTTGTTGATCGCAGTGCGCACGCCGTTGATGTCCATCGCGTCGGAGCGAAGGCGGACGGTGCGGTCGGTCTCGACTCGCTCCGTGCGCGAATAGGACAGGTCCACCGCGACCTTGAGGCGTTCGCTGAGGTCGACAGCCACGTCGAGGCCGCCGCCCAGATATTCCTCGGCGCGGGTTTGCAGGGTCGAGTTGGTCTCAATCGTGCTCTGCCCCTCCACTCGGGTGATCGTGCCATCCGGAGTGAAGGTGACGTTGCGCAGGCTTCGCCGCATCTCCGACAGGTTGAGGTCGTTGCGCTGCTCGTTGAACACGCGGTCGGAATATTGGAGGTCGAGATTGACCTCGACATCCGGGCTCGGCTTCCACTGGATCGCACCGAACAGCGCGTCGCGGCGGTCATCCTCGACGATCTGGCGGGTGGCGAAGGAGTTCGGCGCGAAATAATAGGGCCGGCCCGCGGCGACCTCGGCGCGGGTCACCTCGCGGCAATTGTTGTTGGTGACGATGGTGGTCGCGTCGCACGCGGTCCAGGTCGAGCTGCCCGCAAGCGTCTGCTCCGGGTTGGCAGTCTGGTTGCGCTGGACTCCAAGGGAGATGCCGAGCTCACCGGCCGAACCCAGGTCGAACTGGTCGACATAGCTCAGGGTGCCCCGCCAGCTGAGGCCGTTCTCCCCCCGGATATTGTCCTGGTAGGGGCTGTAGCCGACCTTGACCTCGCCCTGGATTCGGCGGCGGCCGTAATCGAGGGGGCGAAGGGTCTCGATCTCGATCGTTCCGGCGACTCCGCCCTCGATCAGGTTCGCCTGCTGAGTCTTGTAGATCGCGATGCCGTTGACCAGCTCCGACGGGAACTGGTTGAAGTTGACCGAGCGGTCGCCGCTGCCGTTGGTCGCGTCGCGGCCGTTGAAGGTCGCGTTGCTAAGGAACGGGCCGAGGCCGCGGATTGCGATCTCGCTGGCGCCGCCCTTCTCGCGGTGAGTGGTCGCGCCGGTAATGGTCTGGATCGCTTCGCCGACCGACAGGGCCGGCAGGTCGCCAATCTCCTGCGATGACAGGGCGTCGACGATCGCCGTCTCCTGCTGCTTGCGCGCGATCGACGAACGGACGGTCGAGCGAATGCCGGTCACGACGACGACATTCTCCTCCTCCGCGGCCTGCTCTTCAGTCTGCGGCGCGGCCTCGGTCTGGGCGGCAGCCGGAACGCTGAGCAGGAGCGCCGGAGCGGCGACGGTCGCGAGAAGAAGACCGCGAACGCCGCGGCCTGCGAAATGGATGTGATTGTGGGACTGCTGCCGAAGGCGCACGGTTACCCTCCCCGTCTTTTGAAAATGAGGTTCAAGCGAGTGGTTGGACGGCGGGCTGCGGCTGATACGCCGCGGCCCGCCCGTTAATCAGGAGAAATAGAGCCCGCCGTTGATGTCGAGGCAGACGCCCGCGAGGAACGACGCCTCGCTTGACGCGAGATAGGCGATCGTCGCCGCGACCTCTTCGGGACCGCCTTCGCGGCGAAGCGGGGTGTTGCCAGCCACGGCCTTGCGGCCTTCCGGCTTCGAGAAGATGTCGTGGAACGAGGTGCCAATGAGGCCGGGGCACACCGCGTTGACCCGGATGCCCTGCGGACCAAGTTCCTTGGCCCAGCCGCGGGTCAGGGTCATCAGCGCGCCCTTGGACGCCGCATAGACGCTCGCCCCGGGGCCGCCGCCGTCGCGGCCGGCGAGCGAGGCCACGTTGATCACCGTGCTGCCCTCGCCGAGGAGCGGCTTGGCCGCCTTCGTGACGAGGAAGGCCGACTTCAGGTTCAAGGTCATGACCTCGTCGAAGAAGGCCTCGTCCATCTCGTCGAGGGTCTTTCGGGCGATCATTCCGCCGGCATTGTTGACGACGATGTCGACGCGCTCGCCATAAGCGGTTCGGGCAGCGTCGATCAGGCCCGCGACGTCGTCAGCCTTGGTGACGTCGGCACGGTGGATGATCGCCTCGCCGCCGGCAGCGCGGATCTCGTCCATCGTGTCGTGGGCGGCATTGCCGTTATTGGCATAGTTGATGACGACCTTGGCGCCCTCGGCGGCCAGGCGGATCGAGATCGCCTTGCCGATGTCGCGGCCGCCGCCGGTCACGATCGCAACTTTGTTCGAAAGCCTCATTTCAACCACTTACCTTTGCTGGACTGGGGGAGGGGGTTCAGGCCCGGCGCTCGCGGCTGCCGAGCAGCCACAAAGCGAGGACCGAGATCGGCACGATCGCGGCCGAAAGGATGAAGATCGGAGCGTAGGAGGTGACGGTCATCGACGGGACGAGCCAAGTCGTGACGAGCGTGCCCGCCACCGCCGCGGTGCCGCCCATGCCGGCCAGCGACCCGACCGCGCCCTGGCCGAAATAGTCGCTCGGAAGCGTCTGGATGTTGCCGATCGCGGCCTGGAAACCGAACAGGATGACGGCGATCAGGAGCACCGCATAGAGCGGGTCGCTCGCGCCGGTGGTCAGCAGCAATGCCGGGAGCATGATCGCGGCGCCGACGCTGGCGACGAGCTTGCGCGCTGTGGTCGCCGCATAGCCGCGCCGAACCAGAGCGCCCGACGCCCAGCCGCCGGCGAGAGCGCCGATCATCGCTCCGACGAAGGGCACCCAGGCGAACAGGCCGATCTGGGCGACGTTGAAGCCGAACGTCTCGGCCAGGTAGATCGGCAGCCAGGACACGAACAGCCACCAGATGGGATCGAGGAAGAAGCGGCTGACGATGATGCTCCAGCTCTCGCGGCGACGCAGAAGCTCGCCCCAGCCCATCTTCACCGTGGGCGCGGCGACGGTGCCGTCCGTCCCGCTATCCTGGATATGGTCGCGCTCGGCGTCCGAGACCCAGGGGTGGTTCGCGGGATCGGCCTTGTAATACCATAGCCAGGGGATCAGCCACACGACTCCGAGCAGGCCGACGATCAGGAAGGTCAGCCGCCAGTCGAAGATGGTGAACATGATCGCGACGAACGGCGCCGAGATGATCGCTCCGATCGACGCGCCCGAATTAAAGATGCCCTGCGCGAGAGCGCGCTCCTTGGCCGGGAACCACAAGGCGTTCGCCTTGGCGGCGCCGGGCCAGTTGCCGGCCTCGCTGAAGCCGAGCGTGCCGCGCAGAACGCCGAGCAGGGGCAGGGAGCGGACGAGGGCGTGGGCGGCGATCGACGCCGACCAGATGATGATCGAGATGGCGAAGCCGATGCGGGTCCCGACCTTGTCGAAGATCCGGCCGAACGCCGACTGGCCGACCGCGTAGAAGATCATGAAGATGGTGACGAGGAGGGCGTAATCCTCCTTGGTCGCGCCGATGTCGCGCGACACTTCGGGCCACATGACGGCGAGGGCGTTGCGGTCGATATAATTGATGACCGTCGCGAGCGCGATCAGGGCGATGATGCCCCAGCGAATGCCCTTTTTCATCGTCTGCCCCGGCTCTTTCAGTTGCTCTGCGTGCGGTTGAGTTCGAACCGGCCGACATGGCCGCGCCAGCTGTGGCGGCGCCCTGCGACGGTGATGCTGTGCTGCGCCGTCTCCGACACATTGTCGGCGATCGCGATGACGAGGGTGCGGCCGCCGACGAGGTCGATCTGGACGACATCGGCGTTGCCCGAGCGGCTGTGGCGAAGCGCGGTGACCCGGCTTCGGCTCTCGACCGTGGTCTCGGCCGACGGGTCATAGGCGCCGTGCGGCTCGAGCAGGCTCACGAACGCCGCGTCGGTGGCGCCGGTCAACCGGTGGATCACCGCCGGCTCGCGCCGAAGGTTGAAATTGGGATCGTTCGCGCCGCTCTCCGTCAGGATCAGCTGCGAGCCGGCCGCGGGTAGCGTGCGATAGGTGTAGAAGCGCCCGTCGTTGATCCAGGTGACGAAGCCGTTGTTCGCGCTGGGGGTGCCGGTCGCGTCGACCCAGAGATGCTGGTAGCCGTGGCCGCGGCCAAGCACCGGCCGGGCCGCGACGTTTGAGTGGAGCGGGAAGCCGACCTCGATGATGTGGCCGGCATAATGGAGCGGAAGGTCGTATTGAGCCGGCCGGTCGCCGGCGACCTTGAGCAAGTCAAGCACCAGCGGGCTCCGGTTGCCGTCGATGCGCAGCTGGACGAGGCTCCGGCGGAAGCGGACTCCGTCATAGGCGCCGACCATCTCGGCCGTGCTGAACTGGGTGTCGCCTTCGCCGTGGAAGGCGAGCTGGCGCGGCGCGTGCCGCTCGGCAGGAGCGAGCTCGCCGCCGAAATGGCTGGTCTCGTTCACGACCAGGGTGTTGTGAGCGATCGTCTGGCTCGCCCAGCTGTCATTCTCGGGCAGGTAACGGCCGCCCTGCTTCGCCTCGATGTTGAGGAAGCGAGCCGCGCCGTAATCGGTCACGATGGTGTTGCCGTTGTCGTAGAGAAGCCAGCCGAGCTTGTCAAAATGGCCGTGGCCCATGCCCTGCGAGGTGTTCTTGGCGACGAGCACCTGGTCGTTGGCGCCGTTGCCGGAGCGAAGGATGGCAAGCCCGCCCTGGTCGCCGCTGGGGCCGTCGCGGAGCAGCAACGAGCGGAAGTCGAACGGTTGCGCACGGCCGGCAGCTAGGTCGCGGGCAACCGCGAGGCCCTGGGGCGTCAGGACGGTGCGGCCCTGCCACTGGGCGACGGACAGGAGCGAGGGATCCCGGGTCTGGGCGTAGGCGATGGCGATGCCCTGGTAGAGTTCCTCGGTTCGGAGGCTCTTGTCCGGCATCGCGTCGTTGATCGGGAAGAAATGGCCCTGATAGGTCATCTGGACCGCCGCGCGGACGGCCTTGAGGATCACGCCGTCGCGATAGGCGAAGATCCGGCGCTGCGGATCGTTGGTCTCGATCGCCTGGGCGAAGACGACGAAGGGCTGGAGCGCGTAGCGCTGATAATAAGGGCCTTCGGCATAATAGCCGTCCGGCGAGAACAGCAGATCGAGCTGGCGGAGGAAGCCGGCGCTGCCGCTTCGGTCGAGGCCGAGCAGCGCCTTCTCGACAAGATCGCGGTCGCCGATCACGTAACCGGTCATGCCGACGCCGGCATTGGCCCAGGTCGCGTGGTTGTGGATCCGGTTGAACACCTGCGGGCTCTCGTCCGACAGGAAGCGCGCGGCGCGGCGGAAGACATTGTCGTCGATGCGGCGCCGGTCGGCGGCCGACAGGGTGCCGCGGATCGCGTCATAGCCCTGGATCGAATGGACAAGCCACACGCTGTCGTTGAGGCTCTGCCAGAACAGTCGGCCCGGCACCTGGTTAGACGCAGCCGGATGCCGCCCGAGCCGAGGATAGAGATCCGCATAAGCAAGCAGCATGTCGCGCGCGAAATCGGCATAGCGGCGCTCGCCGGTGATGCGGAACAGCATGCCCGCGCCCTGGATCGCCTTGTAGTTGCGCTTGTGCTGCTCGTGGGTGACCCCGCCGCCGGGGTCGCGCGGCATCGGAACGTCGATTCCGGCGCGGATCATCGCGTCGACTTCGGCGCGAACCCGCGCCAGCTCGGCCGCGAACAGGGGATAACGCGATGCGTCGGCGGCCATCGCCTGCATCTCGGCCGGTCGGGTGAGGGCAGAATCCTGGGCGGCGGC
>JAEZHP010000133.1 GCA_023416515.1 Pseudomonadota bacterium
CGCGCACCCACCCCCAGCCCCTCCCTTTCAGGGAGGGGAGTTTTAGTTCGCGGCGCTTCTCAGCGCTGCGCGGCCGAAGTCGAACTGGTCGAGCGGAATCACCTCCACGTTCGGATATTGCGCGCGAAGCTGGTCGATGAACTGGCTCGAGCGGCCGGCGATGACGATGCTGGCCTGGCTTGGATCGAGCTCGGCGGCGACCGAGCGGGCGATCTGCTCGGGAGTGACCGCCGCGAGGCTCGACAGATAGCGGCCATATTCGCTCATCGGCAGGCCCTGCACCGCGAGGTTGGTGAGGAAGGAGCCGAGGCCGAAAGTGGTCTCGACCTGGCGCCCGAATGCGCCGGTGAGCAAGGTCCGCCGCCGCTCGAGCTGCTCGGGCGCGATCGGCTCCGCCGCGAGGCGGCGGATCTCGTTCAGCATCACGCTCGCAACTTCCGGAACCGCGTCGTTGCGAGTCTGCGCCTGGGCAACGAGAAGACCCTCGTCGCGCATCGTCTCGAGGCTCGAATAAGCGCCGTAGCTGAGAGCGCGGTTCACCCGGACTTCCTGGAACAGGCGGCCCGTCGAGGAGCCGCCGAGCGCCGAATTGGCGAGCAGCAGCGGATAATAATCCTCGTCGCCTCGGGTCACTCCGCGAAGAGCAACCGACACGGCGGCCTGGTCGGCGGCGGGCATGTCGACGACGACGACTCGCGGAGCGCCCGGAGCGCCGGCGCGGTTGGCGGGAAGCGCCGGAAGCGGCTGCGCGGGAGCGGCCCAGTCGCCGAACAGGCGCTCGGCGAGAGCGAAGCCCTGTTCCGGCTCGAGCGAGCCGATGACCACCATCGTCGCATTATCCGGCCGCCACCAATTGGCGTGGTAGCGGACGAGATCGTCGCGGGTGAGCGCCTGAAGCGCCGCCGGAGTGGGCGAAGCGGCGCCGTAGGGCGCATCCCCGAACAGCACGCGCCGAAGCGCGAAGGCGTTGACCGTTCCGGGCTGGCGCAAGGCGACCCGGAGCCGGTCGAGCGAGCGGCGGCGCTCGCGGTCGAGCTCCTCCTGGGCCAAAGCCGGGCTTCGAACGACCTCGCTGAGCAGGCGGCCGGCCGCCTCGATATTGGCGGCGGGAGCGGCGACGAAGGCGGTGCTGCTGTCGGGACCGGAGCTTGTGCCGATCTGGGCTCCGAGACGCTCGATCTCGGCAGCGAGCTGGGTCGCGCTGAGCCGGGTCGTGCCGCTGTCGGCGAGGTTGGCCGTCATCGCCGCGACGCCCGGGCGGTCGGCTGGATCGGCGGCACCGCCGCCGCCGAACACGAGATAGGCGCCGGCGAGCGGAAGGCTGGTCGACTTGGCCACCACCACCCGCATTCCGTTGGCGAGGCGGCGCTCGGCGAAGGCGGGGGCGGCGATGGCGCGCTGCGGGCCGGGCGCCGGCGGAGCCACCCGCTCGCCCTCGGGAGCGAGCTGGTTGGGGGTGCGCACCGCGGGCGGAAGGGTGATCCCGAGGGCGGCGCTGGTGCGCTGCTGCGACGGATCGGGCTGAGCCTCGCCCTGGCGCTGGCCCTCGTCGAGATAGCGGATGGCGACCCGGCGATCGTCGCGCAGATATTGGCGAGCGACCCGCTGGACGTCGGCGGCGGTGACTCGCTGGACCGCGGCGAGCATCTCGTCGCTCCACCGCGGGTCGCGAGCGACGATGACTCCTTGAGCAAGAGTCTCGGCGCGGCCGGTCGGGGTCTCGCGGTCGAACAGCTCGTCCGAGACATATTCGGTGATCGCTTCGCGAAGCTCGGCGTCCGAGACGCGCTGGTCGCGGACACGCGCAACCTCGGCGGCGATCGCGGCCTCGACCTCGGCGGGATCCTTGCCGCTGGCGACGACCGAGTTAATCGCGAACAGGCCGGCATCCTCGAGGCCGTAATTGATGGCGCTCGCCGACTGGGCGATCTGGCGATCGTAGACGAGGGTCCGGAACAGCCGCGACGACTGGCCGCTGGAGAGGATTCGCGAGAGCACTTCGAGCGCGGCGCTGTCCGGATGGTCGGCCTTGGGGCGCTGCCACGAATAGACCACTGCAGGCAGCGGCACGTTGGGGCCGTAGGCGGTGATCGTGCGCGCCGCGCTCTGCGGGTGGCCTGAGAGGTGGTGGCGAAGGATCGGGCGGCTCGGCCGCGCAATCGGCGCGAGATGCTGGTCGATCCAGCGGTCGAGCTGGGCGGGATCGAAATTGCCCGAGACGATCAGGGTGGCGTTGTCGGGGCGGTAGAAATTCTCGTGAAAGGCGCGGGCATCCTCGAGGCTGGCCGCGTCGAGATCGCCGACCGTGCCGATCCCGGAGCGCTGGTAGGGGTGGTCGACGAAGGTGTTCTGGAACAGGTGGTAGCGCTGGAGCCGGCCATAGGGCTCGGCGAGGACCCGCTGGCGCATCTCTTCCTTCACGATGCTGCGCTCGGCGTCGAAGACCGACTGGTCGAGGACGGAGCGGCCCATCCGCTCGGCATGGGCCCACAGCATCGCCTCGAGCTGGTTGGCGGGCACGGTCTCGTAATAGCGGGTGGTGTCGGGCGAGGTCGAGGCGTTGCGGGTGCCGCCGGCTTCCTCCTCGACGATCCGGCTCAATTGGCCCGGAGCGATGTTGCGGGTGACCCGGCTCAGGATATGCTCGAACAGGTGGGCGAAGCCGGAGCGGCCGGCGGGATCGTCCTGCGATCCGACGTCGTAGAACATCTGGACGTGGACGTTGGCCGTGCTCGTGTCCCGGATCGCATAGACCTTGAGTCCGTTGGGAAGCGTCCGGGTCGTGTAGGCGATCGGCGGAACCGCGATCCGCGCGGGCTGCTGCTGCGCCTGCGCGGCCGTGGGCAGCGATGCGGCCATCGCCGCCGCGAGAACGAGGAACGGTCCGCCGCGGAAGAACGCGCCCTTGCCTGCCATGTGTGCCACACCCCTGTCGCTGATTTCCTGTATTAGGGTGGTAAATCAGTCAGCCGGGCGATGGCAAGCCGAAGATATGACGCGCAGGTCGGCAGTATCAGGCGATAGCGCCCAGCCCCTTGGCGACTTCGCCGAGCTGATCGGCGCAGGTGCCCCAGCCGTCGTGGAAACCCATTTTGGCGTGGGTGTCGGCGTCCGCGGCGTTGCGGTGAAGGGCGACGGCGCGGTAGCGGGTCGTACCGTTGCCGGCGTCCTCGAAGGTGACGATCGCGGTGAACGGGAAGCCGCCACAATCCTCGACCTGGTCGACCGGCCGGTAGCCGCCGCTGAGGGCCGAGGTCCACACGACCTTCTCGCCCTCGAGGACTTCGAGGAAGCAGCCTTCGCCTTCATTGTCGAAGCCGTCGGGTCCGGTCATCCGCGTGTAGAAGCGGCCGCCGGGACGAAGGTCCATGTCGACCTCGGGCGTCTGATAGGGGCGCGGCGCCCACCATTTCTTCACCTGCTCGGGATCGGTCCACGCGCGCCAGACGAGGTCGCGCGGCGCGTCCAGAAGGCGTTCGAGGACGAGATCATGATCGGACATTTCTATTCTCCCTTGCTCTTCATTTCGGCGACGTGCGCCTCGAACCGGTCGAGGCGGCTCTCCCATTCGTGGCGAAGCTCGGCGAGCCAGCTCTCGGTGGCGGCGAGCGCTTCCCCCTCGATCCGGACCGTTCGCACCCTTCCCTGCTTCTGCGAACGGACGAGACCACTCTCCTCGAGCAGCTTCAGATGCTGGAGCACCGCCGGCAGGCTCATCTGCAACGGCCGGGCGATCTCGCTGACCGAGGCGGGGCCGCGGCTCAGGCGCGCGACGATGCCGCGCCGAGTCGGGTCGGCGAGCGCCTGGAAGGAGCGGTCGAGGCGTGGCGATTCGTTAAGCACATGCTTAAGTATCGCGCCGCGATGGTGGAGGCAAGATAGTTTAGCATCTGCTTAGGTTTTGGTACTTCCGTCATGCTGAACTTGTTTCAGCATCCATCTTCGAGCCTCGCGCGGGACTCGACCATGGACCCTGAAACAAGTTCAGGGTGACGAGGCGGACCTCGGGGGCGGCTCGCGGCTTTACAGCCAGCGGCTCGGTTCCTATCGCCCGGCCATGACGGTCCAGCCCCAAGCCCATTCCGGCGAATCCATCCTCATCGTCGACTTCGGAAGCCAGGTGACCCAGCTGATCGCTCGGCGGGTGCGCGAGGCCGGCGTGTACAGCGAGATCGCTCCGTTCACGACGGCGGCCGAGGCATTCGAGCGGATGAAGCCGAAGGGCATCATCCTGTCGGGATCGCCGGCCGGGGTGCCCGAGGAGGGAAGCCCGCGGGCGCCGCAGATCCTGTTCGACAGCGGCCTTCCGATCCTCGGCATTTGCTATGGCCAGCAGGTCATGACCCACCAGCTCGGCGGCGAGGTCCGGCCCGGGCACGAGACCGGCGAGGGCGGCGAGTTCGGCCGCGCCTTCCTCACCGTCACCGAGGAGTGCAAGCTGTTCGACGGCCTGTGGCAGGTCGGCGAGCGCCACCAGGTGTGGATGAGCCACGGCGACAAGGTCACGCGCTTCGCCGACGGCTTCCGGATCGTCGCGACCAGCGACGGCGCACCGTTCGCGGTGATCGCCGACGAGGAGCGGCATTATTACGGGACGCAGTTCCATCCCGAGGTCGTCCATACGCCCGACGGCGGCAAGCTGATCGCCAATTTCGTGCGCCATGTCTGCGGCTGCGCCGGCGACTGGACGATGGCGGAATTCCGCAAGACCAAGATCGAGGAGATCCGCGCGCAGGTCGGCAACGGCCGGGTGATCTGCGGCCTGTCCGGAGGTGTGGACAGCGCGGTCGCCGCGGTCCTGATCCACGAGGCGATCGGCGAGCAGCTGACCTGCGTGTTCGTCGACCACGGGCTGATGCGCGCCGGCGAGGCAAGCCAAGTCGTCAGCCTGTTCCGCAACAGCTACAACATCCCGCTCGTGCATGTCGACGCGGAGGAGATGTTCCTCGGCGGCCTCGCCGGCCTCACCGACCCGGAGGCGAAGCGCAAGTTCATCGGCGGGGCCTTCATCGACCTGTTCGAGGAGGAAGCTCGAAAGATCGGCGGGGCCGATTTCCTGGCGCAAGGCACGCTGTATCCCGACGTGATCGAGAGCGTCAGCTTCACCGGCGGCCCGAGCGTGACGATCAAGAGCCACCACAATGTCGGCGGCCTGCCCGAGCGGATGAATATGAAGCTCGTCGAGCCGCTTCGCGAGTTGTTCAAGGACGAGGTTCGGGCATTGGGCCGCGAGCTCGGCCTTCCTCAGGCCTTCGTCGGGCGCCACCCCTTCCCCGGCCCCGGCCTCGCGATCCGGATCCCCGGCGAGGTCACGAAGGAGCGCTGCGACATCCTTCGCAAGGCCGACGCCATCTATCTCGAGGAGATCCGCAACGCCGGCCTCTACGACGCGATCTGGCAGGCCTTCGCGGTGCTCCTTCCGGTCAAGACCGTCGGGGTGATGGGCGACTATCGCACCTATGACAGCGTCTGCGGCCTTCGCGCGGTGACCAGCACCGACGGAATGACCGCCGACGTCTATCCGTTCGATGGCGCCTTCCTGAGCCGGGTCGCGACCCGGATCGTCAACGAGGTCAAGGGCATCAACCGGGTGGTGTACGACTATACGTCGAAGCCGCCGGGGACGATCGAGTGGGAGTGAGGCCGGTGGCGGCGCTTTACGGGATCCCCAATTGCGACACGGTGAAGAAGGCGCGGGCGTGGCTCGACGGGCGCGGCGTCTCCTACGAACTCCACGACTATAAGAAGGCCGGGATCGACGAGGATCGGCTTCGGGGCTGGGTGGGCGAGCTCGGCTGGGAGACGGTGCTGAACCGCGCGGGAACGACGTTCCGCAAGCTTCCCGAGGCGGACCGGCAGGACCTCGACGCAGACAAGGCGGTGGCGCTGATGCTTGCCCAGCCGTCGATGATCAAGCGGCCGATCCTCGACCTCGGCGACCGGCGGATCGCGGGGTTCAAGCCGGAGATTTACGAGGCGGCGCTGGCGCGCTGAGGGCATTGGATGACGCCGAGCTTGCCGCGCAGGGGCGCGATATGCTTGACGCTGGCGAATGACCGACACCAACGATCTCATCGCCGCCGCGCGCGAGGCCGCGCTCAAGGCCTATGCCCCTTATTCCGGATTCAGCGTCGGCTGCGCAGTCGAGTCGGTCGACGGCGAGGTCGCGGTCGGGGCGAACATGGAGAATGCCTGCTACCGGCTCGGCGTGTGCGCCGAGGTGTCGGCGCTGACCGCCGCGTGCCAGACCTTCGGGCTCGACCGGGTCAAGCGGATCGCGGTCGCGGGCGGGCGAGTCGAGGATGGCGCGCTCGCCGGCGAGCAGGTGGTGACCTCGTGCGGCGGCTGCCGCCAGTCGATCCTCGAGGCGGCTCAGCTCAGCGGCAACGACGTCGAGATGATCTCGTCGAGCGGCGACGGGGCGCAGGTGGATGTGAGGCGGATCTCCGACCTGCTTCCGCTCGGGTTCGGGCCGGATAATCTGAAGGACGCAGCGAGCTAAATCGACCCTCTCCCCTCGCGGGAGAGGGAG
>JAEZHP010000162.1 GCA_023416515.1 Pseudomonadota bacterium
CCCAAGAACCTGGGGCAATATCCTTCGTAGCAAGACCAATGGAATAGCCATATTTCATAACATCTTCACCGGCTCTAATCCCGGTTATTGCAAACTTATGTCCCGCCGGTATATCCTCTAAAAGAACAAGCTCTTCGCCTTCTAGCATAAGCTCACCACCAGCAGACAAGGCTTCTAGGGCAACCGCCACATTATCCTTCTCATGTATTTTAATAACTGACTTCATTCCGGCTTCCTTTCCTTCCTTCATTGCTATAACCTTCTCATTGCTTCCCTAATTCCTATGGTTCTGATATCAATGAGATATCTTGTAACTGCATCGGTTAGTCCTGGTACCTGATTTAAATCCTTCTCCCACCAGGTTGAATTCGTCAGGAAATTAACAACAAATGACAAGGTTCCTTCGTCGCTATTCGCTGCAAAAAATTCTAACACTTCCTTATTATCTAGAATCATATATTCCTGATCCCCTCTATGACCTACCAATGCACCGTCTCTAAGCTCTTTACCCTGATAAAATTCGATCAAAGCTGCCAGGGAAAAGGTCAGACACTTCGGAAGCTGTTGAAACTGATCCACATAATCCAATAAGCTTGGTAAGCATCTTGCTTTCCATTTGGATACGGAGTTCAAAGAGATGGAGAGTAAGGAATGCTTAATAAAAGGATTCTGAAAACGATCTGATACTTTATCTGCAAAGGAAAACAAATCCTCCTTTGGTAAATTCAAGGTTGGAATAATCTCATGATAAATGGTATCAGTCATGAAGCGGTGGATATCCGGGTCCTCCATGGATTCCTTCACATAATCATTGCCTGCCAGATAGGAAGCTAGAGCAAAGGAGGTATGGGCTCCGTTAAGTATTCGAACCTTTCTCTGCTTATAAGGCTTCTGATTATCTGTGAAAACAACTGGAAGTCCTGCCTTTGTAAGTGGCAGCTCTTCTTCTATCTCCTTGTCACTTTCAATTACCCAAAGCGCGAAGGGTTCACCAGTGACAATCAGATTATCTATGTATCCAAAATCCTGCCAGAGCTTCTCAGCCTCATCCTTTGGAAAACCGGTAACAATACGATCTACCAAAGTGCTGCAGAAGACACAGGCATTAAGAAGCCAGGTGATAAATCCTTCCTCAAGCTCCCACTTTTTTGATAGCTTTAATACAATTTCCTTCAAATGAATACCGTTATCATCAATCAGCTCCACCGGAAGTATAATCAGACCCTTCGATTTGTCTCCCGAAAAATGCTGATATCTTTCATATAAAAATTTGGTCAACTTACCAGGATAACTTTTGGGCGGACATAGCTCATAAGCATCCGTATCATCAAATACAATGCCTGCTTCTGTTGTATTCGAGACAACAAATCGCAACTCCTCTTCCTTAGCCAAATCAGCATAACGGGTATATTCCTTATAGGCGTCTACTACACCGGCTACACTGGTTACAACATGGTTTGTTACCTGTTCTTTACCGTTCTCAAGTCCTCTTAAGGATACGGTATATGAGCAATCCTGATGTTGAAAATAATTCAGATTACCAAACTCAATTGGCTTAACAAGAACGATATCTCCGTTAAATACACCCTCTTTATTCGCAAGATCCAGCATGTAGTCAACAAAACCTCTTAAGAAATTACCCTCCCCGTATTGCATTACCTTCACTGGTCTACGGACTCTCTTCAGCCTGTTATCATTTAATATATCCATATGATACCTTCCCTGTGTTGTTATATTGTGTAAGTACTTTCATTTACATTTTACTCGGTAACCTAGATCAAGTCAATAGGTTATTCAATCAGCTCAAGCATTTTCACTATTATTTATAAATCACATATTATTTTCTCGTTTATACTGCTATCTTTAAAGTGGCTACTTGAATTTCTTGATGTATTATCATATACTCTTTGTGTAAGTATTTACATAGTTTTATACATTTTATTTCTAAATTCATCTTGTATTTTACTTTTGTTTACTTTACACTATTTCAGAAGAATTAATTATAACCATACGGGGTACTTATTTATGAATATATATGATATATCAGAGAAAGCAGGAGTATCAATTGCGACTGTTTCCAGAGTTATCAATGGCAATTCCTATGTCAGTGAGAAAACCAAAAAGAAGGTACTCGACGTTATTGAAGAGTGTGGCTATACTCCCAATGCTTTTGCAAGAGGACTAGGTCTTAATACCATGAAAACCGTAGGTATCATGTGTGCCGACTCCTCCGATCCTTATATCGCAAGTGCGATCTTCTTTATTGAACAGGAGCTTCGTCGGAACAATTACGATGCCCTTCTATGTTGTACTGGATATGAGGTTGAAGATAAACAGAAATACTTGAATTTACTGCTTTCCAAACGAACTGATGCAATCATTTTAGTAGGTTCAAACTTCGTAGAAGCAGAGGATGAGAAAAACCTTTATATTAAAGAGGCAGCCAAGTCCGTACCGATTATGATTATCAACGGTGCACTCGGCGGCGAGAATATCTACTGCACACTTTGCGACGATTATCACGCTGTATACGAAGCAACAAAAGCGCTTCAGACCAGTGGCTGTAAGAATGTACTTTATCTCTATAACGCCAAATCCTACAGTGGTAACAAAAAGTTATCCGGCTATTTAGCAGCAGTGGAAGCGAGTCCAAAAGCGAAAAAAAGAGAGGATTATATTCAATATCTTAACGGAAGTATTATAGATGTGAAAAATCACTTAGTTTCCATCTATAAGAAAGGGCTTACATTTGATGCAATAGTAACCTCAGATGACAGTCTGGGCATTGGTGCATTAAAATTTGCCAAGGAGATGAAATTGTCTGTCCCTGAGCAATTATCAATTATTGGCTACAACAACTCCATTATCTCACAATGCAGTGACCCGGAGTTAACCTCCATCGATAATAAGCTTGAGGCTTTATGTAGCAACTGCATAGCAACCCTAATGGGGGTATTGAAAGGACAGGAGGTCCCCTTAAAGACCGTGTTTTCTGCAGAGATCATAAAACGAGATACAACTCGTTTCTGATAATAAATGTTTTGCCGCACAGCTTACTACGACATCAACGCGGCAGATGGAGGATAATATGAAACAATTTTTAGACAGGGATTTTCTACTATCTAGCGATACAGCAAAAACCCTATTTCACGACTATGCTGATCCGCTTCCTATCGTTGACTACCACTGCCATATTAATCCTATGGAGATAGCAACAGATCGCAGGTTCGATAATATCACACAGGTATGGCTGGGAGGAGACCATTATAAATGGCGTCTGATGCG
>JAEZHP010000015.1 GCA_023416515.1 Pseudomonadota bacterium
CAGCTATCCTGCTGGAGCCTGAAAAAAGCGGCGAAAAGTCACAAGAGTCACGCCGCCTACGCGCGTGAGAGCGCTTAGGCGGCGAATCGGGCCTTAACGGGCGCCGTCGCGCTCCATGCGCTTGCGCTCAAGCTTGCGAGCGCGACGCACGGCCGCGGCACGCTCACGCGCACGCTTTTCGCTGGGCTTTTCATAGTGACGGCGCAGCTTCATCTCACGATAAACGCCTTCACGCTGCAGCTTCTTCTTGAGCGCCCGCAGCGCCTGGTCGACGTTATTGTCGCGAACGATGATTTGCATAAAGGCCGTCAGCTCCGTTTCAATTCTGGCTTTGATTGCCGGCGCGGGCACGTGGCTCCGGCGACCGTCAGTCCAAACGCGTATAGCACAAAACAGGTTTCGCCGCGAGACAGGTCCCGCGACGTTGGCGCGCCCCCTAGCAGGGCAAGCCACTGGGATCAAGACGGAGATGGCCGCGCCCGTCGCGGCGACCGATTGACTCTCCGGCCGCAAAGTGAGTTCATCGCGCTATCGGTTCGCGGGGAGCGACATGAAGCCGGTCTGGACTGATGAGCAAATCCTTGGTCAGCTCACCCACTGGGGAGGGAAGTGGAACAACACCCTTCCCATTCCCTTCATGTTCTACAGCCAGTCGATGGCGCATCACCAGCACAAGACCGGCTTCGCGCCATTCAGCGAGGTGGAGCGCCAGTCCCTGCTGCAATCGATGCAGCTGGTGTCCGACGTCGCGAATATCAGCTTCGTCAATATCCCCTCCGCCCTTCTTGCCCCCAGCAAGACCGACAATTTCCTGGGGTTCTACACGATCAACGACTCTTCGAAGGAGTGGGGCGGCTACGCCTTGCGGTTCATCGTCGACGGTAGCGGGCCGCCTGCGCCGATGGGCAGAATCTACGGCGCCGACATCGTCTTGAACCACGACTTCACCAACGGGGCCGGCGGCTGGAACCTGGGAGATTACAACGCGCGACTTCTCATGCACGAGCTGCTTCACGGGCTCGGCCTCTCCCATGCCGGAGACTATAATATCGGCAGCGCCACGAGCTATGAGGTCGATGCGGCCTATTTTCAGGACAGCACCCAATATATGATCATGTCCTATTGGAGCGCGGCCAACACCGGCGCCAAGCACGTCGCCGGCGGGGTTTCCCAATTCGCCTCCACCCCGCTCCTCTACGACGTCGCCGCGCTCCAGGCCCTTTACGGCGCCAACATGTCCACGCGGGCCGGCAACACCGTCTACGGCTTCAACAACACGTCGGCCCGCGACTCCTTTGACCTTCAGCGCGATCCGAGTGCGGTCTTCACAATCTGGGACGGCGGCGGCGTCGATACGCTCGACCTGTCCGGCTATGCGTCGCCCTCGCGGGTCGATCTGCGCGAAGGCGCGTTCAGCGATGCCGGCGGAATGACCATGAACATCTCGATCGCCTTCGGGGCGGAGATCGAGAATGCGGTCGGGGGCCTTGGCGATGACCAGCTTCGCGGCAACGGTCTCGCCAACAGGCTTGAGGGCGGCGGCGGCGGCGACCGGCTCACCGGGGCCGAAGGCGGCGACCTTCTGCTCGGAGGTTCGGGCGGCGACATATTCGTCTACGGCCAGCCCGGCGACAGCAGGCCCTCCTCGCTTCGGTCCGACGGCCGCAAGATCTCGGCGGATTATCTGCCGGACTTCGTGTCGGGCACGGACCTGATCGACCTGTCAGCCTTGGATGCCGACACGCTCTCGGCGGGGGACCAGGCTTTTACCTTCATCGGGATGAGCCTGTTCAGCGGCAAAGCCGGCGAGCTTCGTTACGAGCTAAACCACGGCCAGCTCGAGCTGCTGGGCGACGTCAACGGAGACGGCGCCGCGGATTTCATGATCACCTCGAACTCCGCCTCGATCGCCATCAGCGACCTGATCCTGTAGCTGTCGCCGTCGCCCACCCCACCTGGAACAAAAAAAGAACTTTCCTACAGCAGTGCGAATCGGCGATAGAATGGGGATGCCGACCGCGCGCTCCGCTCATCCATTTCTGCGCCCCCGCCGCCCGCCTCAGGCCAAAGTTCACGATTTTGTCGGGAGATCGTGAACTTCATGAACTTCACCCCTTCAATCGGAGAGAGGTCCGAAGCTCGGGTCGGTTTTGGCGAGCCGGGCCTTGACCGCTTCACCGAGGTCGGCGCTCACCAGCGTACCGGCATTCCACAGAGCGACGTCGCGAAGCCCCTCCTCGACCGGGCGCCCGCGGCTGTAGTTGAGGCTTCGCTTGGCTCCGGCGACCGCGAGCGGCGATTTCGCGGCGATTGTCCTGGCGAGCGCCAGGCCCGCCTCGATCGCCGCCTCGCGGCTGTCGGTGATCTGGTTGACCAGGCCATGGCGCGCCGCCTCCTCCGCGCCCATCCGGCGGCCGGTATAGGTGAGCTCGCGAAGGACTCCGTGGGGGATAAGAAAGCCCAGGCGCTGCAAGGTTCCGAGATCCGCGGTGATCGCGACGTCGACCTCGGCGATCTGGAAGAAGGCGTCGGAGCTTGCGACTCGCATGTCGCAGGCGGAGGCGATGTCGACGCCAGCGCCGATGCAGCCGCCATGGATTGCGGCGATCACGGGCACCCGCGCCTGCTCGACCGCGCTGAACGCGTCCTGCAGCCATTCGATATGACGAAGCCGTGCCTCCGCCGCCCGGCCCGCATCGCTCGAAGGGGGAAACTGGCCGGCGGCATATTCGAGATCGAGCCCGGCGGTGAAATGCCGCCCCTGCCCCGACAGCAGGATCGCCCGGACCGCAGGATCGCGCCCGACGCGCCGGAAGGTATCGCCGATCGAGGCGAACATCTCCCCGTCCATGGCGTTCAACTTGTCCGCCCGCGCCAGCTCGACATGCGCCACGCCGCCGTCCTGGGTCACCGCGATCCTGTTTTCCGTCACTTTCTACCCTCCGCTCCGGCTTCGCTGAGCTTGTCGAAGCGCCCTCCTTCTCTTCCTTTTGCATTCGCTGCAAAGAAGAAGTGGCCTTCGACAAGCTCAGGCAAGCCGGGCGGGAGAGATTGCGAATGATTTCCGGAGTCTGGCACGGGGGCACGCCCGAATGAGCCGCCTCATCGTCAACGGCCAGCCGGTCGAATACCGGCTCGATCCGCGAACGCCCCTGCTGTTCGCGCTTCGCGAGGCGTCGAACCTGACCGGGGCCAAATATGGCTGCGGCACCGGCCATTGCGGCGCCTGCACCGTCCATGTCGACGGCCAAGCGGTACGCAGTTGCCAGGTCGTCATCGCGGATTGCGAGGGCAGCCAGGTGACGACCATCGAGGGGCTGGCGGAGAACCGGGCCCATCCGGTCCAGCAGGCCTTTCTCGCCGCCAACCTCGTCCAGTGCGGTTTCTGCATCCCCGGCATGGTGATGGCGGCCGCCGCTTTGGTCGACCGCACCCAGGCATCGACCGACGCGGAGATCGATTCGGCGCTCACCAACATCTGCCGCTGCGGGATCTATCCGCGCCTCCGCGACGCCATCCGAACGGCGCTTCAGGCGCGCGGCGGCCCGGTCTCGCCGGCGCCGGCCGAAACCGCGCCGCCGCCCGCTTCTGCCCTGGCTCCCCAGTCCGGCGAAGCGCAGCCCGGCGATGAAATCGTGACGCCCTCGCAATGATCCGTAAAAAGGTTGCGCCTCCAGAAGCTTGCGCGGAGATTGCAGCTTAGTTCAGCAACCGCTCATCCACGCGAGGGCACATCTCGCCGCACGGGTGGCATGGGCAGAAGGTCTCCTCGAGTCCTCTTGGGCCGCCGCGAAAGGAGTAGAGTATGAAAAGGGCAGTGACCCTGGTTCTTCTGGCCGCCACCACGGCCCTTACCATCCCCGCCGCCGTGGCGCAGGATTCGGACGCCAGCGAGATGCGCGCCGCCCGGCAGGAAGCGCGCGCGGCTCGTCAGGAAGCGCGCCAGGAGCGGGTCCGCGACGAGGCGCCCCGTCAGGAGCGTGTCCGCAACGACGCGCCTCGCCAGGAGCGAGTCCGCGTCGAGGCTCCGGCCCCGGCGCCGGTGCAGGTCGACTACGCCGCTCAGCGCCGTGACCGCGGCGACCGTGGACCGCGCGGTGATCGTGGCGATCGCGGCCAGACCTCGCAGACCGTCCGCGACGCCTGGCAGGGCAATCCGAACGACCCCGCCCGCTCGCGCTACGAGCGCCAGGCGGCCGAGAATGCGCTTCGTTACGGCACCCGTGAGCAGCGCCGGGAGGTTCGCGAGGACGTCCGCAACGACCGCGTCGACCTTCGCCGCGACGACCGTCGCGACTGGCGCAACGACCGCCGCGACGACAGGCAGGATTGGCGCAACGACCGTCGCGGGGATCGCCGCGAGTGGCGTCGCGACTGGCGCAACGACCGCCGCTACGACTGGAACGGCTACCGCAACCAGAACCGAGTCATCTTCCGGGTGAATCCTTATTATTCGCCCTACGGCTACGGCTACAGCTACCGCCGCTTCGGGATCGGCTCGGTGCTCGATTCGCTGCTGTTCGGCCGCAACTATTGGATCTCGGATCCGTGGCAGTACCGCCTGCCGTCGGCGCCTCCGGGCTACCAGTGGGTGCGTTATTACAACGACGTCATCCTGGTCGACACCTGGAACGGCCGAGTGGTCGACGTGATCTACGACTTCTTCTGGTAAGCCCGCTTATCGAGAAGCATTGAGGAAGCCCGGGGCGCCAGCCGTCCCGGGCTTTTCTCTTGTCAGCACCGCCGCTCCTGCGCATTTTCCCCGCCGATGATCGAGACTGCCGACAATTACCGCGCCCGCATCGGCGCCTGGGTGAAGGCCCGTCTGATGCGCAATCCCAACGCGCTGAAGATCGACGCCGAGGGCCTCGACCTCTTCATCATCCGCGATGTCGCCGACCCGGAGCTCTGCGCGGCGCTGATGCGCCTGATCGACAGCGACCTCGTCCCCTCCGGCCTGATGGGCCCAACCGATGACAAGGACTTCCGGACGAGCAAGACCAGCAACCCCGATCCGGACAACCCGCTCATCAAGCAGCTCGAGCAGCGCATCCACCAGGTGATCGGGATACAGCCCGAGCTCGGCGAATTTGTGCAGGGCCAGCGCTACGAGGTCGGCCAGCAGTTCAAGGCCCATTGGGACTGGTTCGATCCCGCGGCGTCCTACTGGCCGCAGCAGATCAAGTGCGGCGGGCAGCGCACCTTCACCGCGATGATGTTCCTCAACGAGCCGGAGGCCGGCGGCCACACGATCTTCACCGAGGCCAATGTGTCGGTCCGCCCCCGCGCCGGCAATTTGCTGGTGTGGAACAACCTCGATGCCGCGGGCGAGCTCAACTATCGGTCCAAGCACCAGGGAAGCCCGGTCGAGGCGGGGATCAAATACATCATCACCAAATGGTTCAGGGAGCGGACCTGGAAGCCGCTTCCTCCCGGCACTCCGCTTTATTGAATTTCCTGTTGCCTCACATCGGCTTGCCCTGGGTGTACCGTCCTCCTAGGACGCAAGGGATCCCCTGTTTACCGTAAGGACCGCATGACCCGCCGATCCGCCGCCCTGCTCATGCTGGGCCTCGCCGCCTGCGCCACCCCGGCCTCCAACACTGTCCCGCAGTCGGCGCCGCCGGCCGCCGCTCGCCAGGACGAAGGCGATCGCCTTCGCGCACTGTTCGCGGCCAGCGACGCGGCGATGCTTCGCCGCAATCCGATCACCGCGATCGGTCGGGGCGACTTCAGCAACGCGGACCAGCTCGGCGATTATTACAGCGACTCCTATGTCGCAGCGGAAAAGGCGGCGGTTGAGAGCGACCTCGCGGCGCTCGCCAGAATCGACCGCTCGGCGCTCAATTCGACCGACCAGCTCGCCTATGACGTGTTCAAGTTCGGCCGCGAGCAGGACCTCAAGGGCTTCGCGCCCGACATCCTGTCGCTGACCATCGTCCGGCCGATCAATCATTTCGGCGGCCTTCAGAGCTTCTATCCGGTCTTCGCCTCAGGTCGGAGCATCGCCCCGTTCCACAGCGTCGACGATTATGAGGACAACCTCTCTCGTCACCGCCAGTTCGGACCGCTCGTCGACCGGGTCATCGCGCGCTTCCGCCAGGGGCTGTCGTCGGGCGTCGTCGACACCAAGCTCACCGTGCGCAACATGGTCGAACAGATCGACAATATCCTTCGCGACGCGCCCGAAGCCTCGCCCTTCTACGATCCGGTCGAGAATTTCCCGGCGGCCGTCCCGGCGGCGGACCGCGAGCGGCTTCGCCAGGCGCACCTCGTCGCGATCCGCGAGCAGATCTACCCCGCCTATCGCCGGCTTCGCGCCTTCCTCCAGGACGAATATCTCCCGCGCGCCCGCGACCAGGTCGGCCTCATGTACATGCAGGGCGGCGACCGGCTCTACCGCCGCCTGATCGAGGAGAACACGACGCTTCCGCTCGAGGCGCAGGCGGTTCACGACCTCGGCCTTCGCGAGGTCGCCCGGATCCGCGGCGAGATGGAGACGGTCAAGAACCAAGTCGGCTTCACCGGAACGCTCGCCCAGTTCTTCGAGCATCTGAGAACCGATCCGCGATTCACTCCGCCGAGCCGCGAATGGCTTCGAAATCGCTATTTCGAGATCGGCCGGACCGTCGACCAGCGGATCGGCCGCCTGTTCTCGCACCTTCCTCGAACCCGTCTCGACATCCGCGAGGTCGAGGCGTTCCGCGAGCGCACCGAAGCCGCCGGCTCCTATCAGGACGGCGCCCCCGACGGGTCGCGCCCCGGAGTCTTCTACTTCAACGCCTACGACCTGCCCGCGCGGCCGGTGTGGGGAATGGAGACTCTCTATCTCCACGAAGGAGCTCCCGGCCACCACTTCCAGATCATGCTTGCGGCCGAGAACGAGTCGCTTCCCAACTTCATGCGCTACGGCGGCAACACCGCCTTCGTGGAAGGCTGGGCGCTCTATGCCGAGACGCTTTGGGACGAGCTCGGAATGGAGACCGATCCCTACCAGCGCTTCGGCGGCCTCAACGACGAGATGCTCCGCGCGATGCGGCTCGTCGTCGACACCGGCATCCATGCCCAGGGTTGGACCCGCGAGCGGGCGATCCGCTACATGCTCGACAATAGCGGCCTCACCGAGACCGACGTCACCGCCGAAGTGGAACGTTACATCGCCATCCCCGGCCAGGCGCTCGCCTACAAGCTCGGCCAGCTCAAGATCCTCGAGCTTCGCGCGCGAGCAGAGCAGGCGCTCGGCTCCCGCTTCGACATCCGCGAATTCCACGATCAGGTGCTCAACACCGGTTCGCTTCCGCTGACCGTGCTCGAAGAGAAGATCGACAATTGGATCGCCAGCCGGCGGGGGTGACGATGCGTTTTGCAATCCTCGCGATCGCCGTGCTGACGGCGGGCTGCGCGACGATGCCGCCGCCCGAGCGGCCAGCCAGCCTGCAACTGGTCGATCCGGCGCGCCAGCGCCCGATCCCGATGCTTCTCTACGGCCTCCCCGGGCCGGGCCGGCCGCTCGTCGTTCTCTCGCACGGCTATGGCGGCGAGCCCGGCGATTACGAGTTCATCGCCAAGGCGCTCGCCAACCGCGGCTATGTCGTTGCGGCGATCGATCACGAGCTGCCCGGCGATGCCCCCGTGCCGTCGGGCGGCGATGCCTATCGGGAGCGGATGCCGAACTGGCGGCAGGGCGCGGACTCGATCGCTTATGCGATGCGCGAGCTTCGCCGCCGGCGCCTTGCCTCACCGGCACCGGTCGTGCTCATCGGCCACAGCAATGGCGGCGACATGGCCATGCTTCTTGCGACCACTCACCCGCATCTGTTCCGGACCGTCATCTCGCTCGACAACCGCCGGCACCCGCTGCCGCGGACCGCACAGCCGCGCATCTGCTCGCTCCGATCCAGCGACCAGGCGGCCGATCCCGGAGTGCTCCCTCCGGGGCGGGAGCAGGCGGAGCTGGGAATGCAGATCATTCCCGTGCCGGTACGCCACGACGACATGACGGCCCGCGCCACGCCGGCGCAGAAGGAAGCCATGCTCGCCGCGGTTCGCCGCTGCCTGGACCGCTGATCGGGCGCCGGGCCAGGTGAGGCGGCGCCTGGCCCTGGTTCTGGCGATCCTCGCAACGGCCTGCGTCCCCGCCCCGACTGACATTTCGGCGCCGCGAATGCTGGAGCTGCGCGACGCCGCCCGCGGGCGCCCCGTGCCACTGCTCCTGTACGGCCCCGGAGGGCCGGATCGTCGGCTCGCCATCCTCTTCCACGGCCATGGCGGCGCGCCAGACGACTATGATTATCTCGCCGAGGCGCTGGTCGAACGCGGCTTCCTAGTCGCCGCGATCGACCATGAGCTGCCCGGCGACGGGCCCCTGCCATATGGCGAGGACATGGTCCGGGTACGGACTCCCTTGTGGCGGCAAGGCACGGCGTCGGCCCTGTTCGCCATGCACGAGCTCCGGGATCGCGGGCTGGTCGACGGCCGGGCGCAAGTCCTGTTGGTTGGTAACTCGCATGGTGGCGACATCGCCATGGCAATGGCCGCGGAACATCCGCTCCTGGTGCGGGCCGCGTTCAGTCTCGATCATGCGCGCATGCCGATCCCCCGCCGCGCCCATCCTCGCTTCTGCTCGGTTCGGGCAATCGACACGTCGTCCGCTCCGGGAGTCCTGCCGAGCGTCGCGGAAGCGCAGGCGAACGGCATCCAGATCACGCAGACGAGCGACGTTACGCACGCGGCCATGAACGATAGCGGCTCGCCGGAGCAGCACGCGCAGATCCTCGCGGCGCTCGACCGCTGCCTCGGCTAGGCAGCGACGGGGAACCTCAGCAGGCGGTCGCGGACCGGCACCAGCGCCTCGGCGCGGCTTCCGACGGCGCGGAGGATCTCCGGGTGATGCGCTTCGAGCCCACCCGTGAGCGAGCCGAAGGCCGGCAGAATGAGCTTGGTCCGGGCCATCACGAAGCAGCGGCGCGAGACGAGTCGGCCGCGGCGGTGGACCCGGAACTTGGGGTGGAAGTGGCCTGACAGCTCGGGCCGGATTTCGCTGGGGTCCGCCTCGTGGCGAAGCACCAGCCCGTCGACCTCGGCCTCGATCATCGTCTCGCCGCCGACCAGCTCCGACACGACCGGATCGTGATTGCCGGTGATCCACACCCAGCGGTGGCGGGCGGTGAGGTCGGCGAGCGTTTCGCAGGCCTGCGGTGGCAGCCGTTCGCAGCCGCCGACATCGTGGAAGCTGTCGCCGAGGCACCAGATCTCCGCCGGGTTGGTCGCCGCGGCAAGCGCCGAAAGGTCGGCCAGGGTCGCGAGCGAGTCGTAAGGCGGCAACATCTGCCCGCCGCGCGCGAACCAGCTCGCTTTCTCGAGATGGAGGTCGGCGACGATCAGCGCTCGCCGGGCGGGCCAGTAAAGCGCGCCCTGCGCCAGAGCGACAAGGTCGTGACCACAGAACGAAAAGCGAACCATAACCCCGCTATAATGCGGGCGCGCGTGGACTCAAGCGGCTGAAACCCTGCGGCTTACTGAGCGACCTGGACCTGGGCCACGACGGCGGCGGGAGCCGGAAGCTGCGAAGCTTCGGCGGGCGCCGGGCTCACCCAGATGAAGATCGCGCCGGCCGCGAATCCCTGCATCCCGAGCAGGATGGGATTGCTGATGATCGCCTTGAGCTTCTTCACGGGACTGCTCCACGGGTTGCGGACCCGGATTGGCAGGGCCCGCATAAACGAATGATGAATCTGCCGTTGGAAGGCACCGGCGCCGCGACGAACGGCGCCGGTGAGGCGATCAGGACGTCTTAGGCGCGTTCAAGCTTGCCTTCGACGCGACCAGAATGCTCACTGTCCTGGTTGTCGGCAGTGTTGTTGTCGATCGTCTGCTGCGCCGGGGCGCCGCCGCTGATCTCGATCTTGCGGGGCTTCATCGCCTCGGGGACCTCGCGGATCAGCTCGATGCTGAGCAGGCCGTCGGCGAGGTCGGCCGAGGTCACCCGCACGAAGTCGGCCAGCTCGAAGCGCCGCTCGAACGCTCGGGTGGCAATTCCCATGTGCAGGAAATTGCCGTCGCGGTTGCGATTTTCCGACTTGCGGCCGGTCACCACCAGCATGTTCTGCAACGCGGTGATGTCGATCTCGTCGCGGCGGAAGCCGGCGACCGCGAGGGTGATTCGGTACTGGTCGTCGCTGATCTTCTCGATGTCGAACGGCGGATAATTATCCTGCTCCGCGCGCGCGGTGTTCTCGAGGAAGTCGAACAGCCGGTCAAAGCCGACGGTGCTGCGACGGTAAGGCGAAAAGTCGAATCCACGCATGATCATGTCCTCCTATGAGCAACAGTTTCACGTGCAGGAGCGCCCGGTGCGGGAGCGCCCCCGGGTACAGGCCGGACACCTTCAACCTGGTCGTCCGACGGCCAGAATCTGGGTTTGATCGTTTTCGGCTTCAAGAGGTCCGAGGACCCGGAAATCAGCCGATTTCGGCCCTCGACTGAGCGTCGATTGCAGAGGCGAGCTCGTCCATGCTGAACGGCTTGCGGAGCACCGGCGCCTCGGCGCCGAGCGCCGCGTCGATCTGCTCGCTTTCGGCATAACCGGTGACGAACACGATTCGCTGATCCGGCCGCCGGGCGCGGACCTTTCGGGCGAGCTCGGCGCCGTTGCAGCCCGGCATGGCGAAGTCGACCAGCATCAGGTCGGGAACGCCGTTGTCGAGCCAGCCGAGCGCCTCCTCCGCGCTTTCGGTCGTCTCGACCTCATGGCCGAGCGCGGCAAGCGCGTCGGCGAGGAAGGTGCGCACGTCCGGGTCGTCGTCGACGACCAATATCCGGCAGGAAGCCACGGAAGCCTGAGCCGGGCCGGCCGACGAATTGTCGCCGGAAGGCCGCTCGCCTTCTTCCCGGACGTGGGGCAGCAGGATCCTGACCGTGGTTCCCCGCCCCTCCTCGCTTTCGATCCGGACCGTCCCGCCGGCCTGCTGGGCCACTCCATAAACCTGGGACAGGCCGAGGCCGGTGCCCTTTCCGACCGGCTTGGTCGAAAAGAACGGCTCGGTCGCACGCGCAAGGACCTGCGGCGGCATGCCGAGGCCGGTGTCGCTCACCGCGATGCAGACATAGTCGCCGGCAGCGATGTCGCCCCCCGTCTCCTCGCGGTGGAGGCCGGTCGCAATGGTGAGCGTGCCGCCCTCGGGCATCGCGTCACGGGCATTGATCGCCAGATTGAGGACGGCGTTTTCGAGCTGGTTCGTGTCGCAAAGCGCGTGCCCCGCATCATCGGCGAGCACCGTCTCGACGACGACGTTGGGGCCGATCGTGTGATGAAGGATTCCGCGAAGGTCGCCGATCAGCCCGTTCACTGCCACCGGCTTCATCGCCAGCCGCTGGAGCCGCGAGAATGCGAGGAGCTGGGTGGCGAGCTTGGCACCGCGCCGGCCCGAGTCGAGAGCGGCCTGGGCGAGGCGCTTAAGCCGCGGCTCCTCGACGCTGCGGACGATCATCTCGAGCCCGCCGATGATCGGCGTGAGAAGATTGTTGAAATCATGGGCGATTCCGCCGGTGAGCTGGCCGACCGCCTCCATCTTCTGCGCTTGCCTCAGCGCCTCCTCGGCACGCTCGCGTTCGCCCATTTCCTGGTGGAGTCGCTCGAGCGCGTCGACCACGTCCCGAGTGCGCGCCTCGACCCGCTGCTCGAGGTCCGCTTCCGCTTCCTTGGCTTCGGTGATGTCGTGGGCGACCCCGATGAAGCCCTCGACATTGCCGTCCGGACCCCAGCGTGGCTGGGACGTCGAGCGAATCCACCGCCATTCGCCGTCACCGCCGCGGTAGCGACCCTCAAGGCTGAACGGCTTGAGGCTCGCTTCGCCGGCCACTGATTGGGCGACGACCCGGTCATGGTCGTCGGGATGGAGTATGGTGCGCCAGTCGAGCTTGGCTGCCTCCTCGTAATCCATGCCGAGGAACTCGACATAGGCCTTGTTGACGAAGCTTCGCGTCCGGTCGGGGTTGCTCACCCACATCGGCACCGGCGCCGAATCGGCGATGAGCCGGAAGCGCGCCTCGCTTTCGCGAAGTTTGAGCTGGACCAGCCGCTGCTCGGTGACGTCGGTGCCGGCGACGAAGATCCCGGTGACGGTGCCGCCCTCCTCGACGATCGGCTGATAGATGAAGTCGACGAGGCGCTGCTCGGGCGGCGAATCCGGCGTCCGTGCGAGGGAGACCTCGGTGGAATAGCCCGCATAAGGCTCGCCGGTCGCATAAACCTGGTCGAGCAGGTCGAAGAAGCCCTGGCCGCGCACGTCCGGGAGGGCCTCGCGCGCGGGTTTGCCGATGACCTCGCGTCCACCGATCAGTTTCAGATAGGCCTGGTTGGCGATCTCGAAGACGTGTTCGGGCCCCGCGAGCACCGCGATGAACACGGGCGCGCGGTCCACCAGGGTACGCATACGCTCCATCTCGCTCTCGCGACGGCGCTCGGCGAGGACGGTCGCGGTCGTCTCCGTGCAGGCGCAGAACATCCCCTCGATGGCGCCGCTGTCGCCGCGAAGTGGGCTGTAGGAGAAGGTGAACCAGGTCTGCTCCTCATAGCCCTTGCGGGTCATCAGCAGGGGGAGGTTCTCCCAATAGGTCGCCTCGCCGGCCAGCGCCTGGTCGATGATCGGCGAGATGTCCTGCCAGATATCGGACCATATCTGCTGGAACGGGAGCCCGAGCGCGGGATGCTTGGCGCCAAGGATGTCGATGTACGAATCGTTGTAGAGGAAGGTGAGCTCCGGCCCCCAGGCGAGGAACATCGGGAATTTGGAGCTGAGCATGATCCCCACCGCCGTCTTCAGCGACTGCGGCCATTGCTCGATCGGCCCGAGCGGCGACGCCCCCCAATCATGGGTCCGGATGGCGGCACCCATCCGCCCTCCCTCATTGAGGAAGGACAGCGAACTCAGCGTCTCGGAAGTCGGTTCGGCGGGCTCCATTCGGGGCATTTAACTCCCATCTGCCCGCCCCGTTTCCTTCCTAGCCAACCTCTGTGAGGTTGCAAACCCGCACCTTGGCGCGGCTTCAGCGAGAGGGCTGAACCGCGGCGCCCGCCTGCGCCTGGCGCATCACGCGAAGGAGATTGCCGCTCATGATCTTGGCGATGTCCGCCTCGCTCACGCCTTCGCGGCGAAGCCGCGCCGTGATCCGCGGAAGCAGCGACACGTCCTCGAGCCCGCGAACCCCGCCGCCGCCGTCCCAGTCGGCGCCGAGGCCGACATGGTCGACGCCCATCACCCGGATGACGTGCATGAGCGCGCGCATGTAGGTTTCGAAGTCGGCGTTGCTGAACGGCTGCTGCGCCTCCAGAGCTGCCCGGTCGCGAAGCATTTGGCGGCGCTCCGAATCGCTCATCTGGGCCCAGCGCCGCTGCCGCTGCTCCATATTGTCATGGCCTTCCGAAGTGACCCCGGGCGCCAGGAACAGGCTGTTGAGGAACAAGACGCCGCCGCTTCTCGCCAGACGGCGAAGCCGGTCGTCGTCGAGGTTGCGGGGATGGTCGAAGATCGCCTTCGGCCCCGAATGGGACGCGATGACCGGCACCCGGCTTAATTCGACCATCTGGTCGAACGCCGCATCCGAGGAGTGGCTGACGTCGATCAGCATGCCGAGCCGGTTCATCTCCGCGACCCAGCGCCGACCGAGCGGCGACAGGCCGCGCCAGCGCGCCTCGCCGGTGGTGCTGTCGGCAACCTGGTTGGTCCGGCTGTGCACCGGGCCGGCCATTCGAACGCCGAGCCGGTGGAAGGTCTCGAGAAAGCTGAGGTCGTCACCGAGCGGCCAGCTGTTCTCGATGCTGAGAAAAGCGATCCGCTTGCCTTCGCGCCACGCCTGCTCGGCTTCGTCGGGAGTGGTCACCAACGCGACATCGTCGCGATGAGCCGACAGCATCCGGTGGATCTCGGACGTTCGAAGCAAGGCCGAGTCGCGCGCCTGGCGATAACCGGCCGGAGTCACCTCGCCCTGCGGCGTGTAGATGACGAAGAAGCCGCCATCGAGCCCGCCCAGCGCCATTCGCGGAAGGTCGACCTGGCTGTTGTCCTCGGCGAAATGGTGATGGTCGCCGAAGTCCCAGCCGTCGCGGAACCGAAGCGGCACGTCGAGATGGGTGTCGAGCACCATCATCCTGTCATGGATGTAGCGGTCCTCGGGAGTGACGTCGCTCTGCTGGGCAGCGGCGGGAGAAACAAAGGCAAGGCAGAGCGCAACTGCGGAAAAAAAGCGCATAGACGACGTCCTCGAAGCTGGGGCGGGCGCAGATGATCGACTGGCCCGCCGCGGGTCAAGCCCGGTGCGGAACTCGACGGCTTGGGTGGATTTAAGCAATTGAGTTCGTTATGTTGCCTCGCTTCGGGGCGGAGAATCACCGGGGGTCGTTGATGCGCAAGAGCAAGACGGGCGAGTCGAACAACGCCACTGTGTCGGACCTCAATCCGCTGTGGGACTCGATCCTTCGCGACATCCTGATCCCTGGGGTCGTCCAGGCGAACGGAGATTCGTCCCCGTTCGACGCGGATACGCTCCGTGCCCTGTTCTCCACCGAAGTCTCAGCGCCTGCCGCGGCTGCTGACAATGCCGCCGGCCCCGCTCCCGGGATCGTGGCGACGATCTTCGCCGGCGCCGCACAACCGGGCGTTCTGACTCCGACCCAGACGTTGGACTGGCTTCACACCCGTTTCGGCGCCGACGATCATGGGGGCGGCATTTCCGGCGCGTCGCATATCGCGCTCTCGGACAACGGCCTCGGCACCGCCGTCGGTTCGGTGTCGATCGGAAGCCTTGGCGCCGACATCGCTGCGCTTGCGCAGAACGCGCTGATCAACTTCGGCGACCGGGCGATCATCGGGGCGAGCGAAGGCGATCTCGCGGGAGGCATGTTCCTGGTCGTCGACGTGAACGGCCAGGCCGGCTTCCAATATGGCGAGGACGAGATCCTCGTTCTCGTCAACGGGTTGCCGAGCATCGACCTCGCCGCCGACGCGCCGCTCTTCTAGGGCCGTTCTGCCCGCATCGCCTCCCCGGCGAGGGCTTCCACCTCGATCAGAAGCGCGTCCTCTCCGGCGCCCTCGGTGACCGCCTCGCGGCCGATCATGACCAGCACCGGCACCGCCAGCGGCGACACCCGGTCGAGCCTGGCGTGGATCATCGTGTCGGCGGCGCGCTCGACGAGGTCGCCGAGCCGGGCCACTTCGGTGAGGCGGGTGCGGGCGTCCTCCCAGGCGGCGCGAAGGAGCAGGTGGTCGGGCTCGTAGCGCCTCAGCACGTCGTAGATGAGGTCGGTCGAGAACGTGACCTGGCGCCCCGACTTGCGCTTGCCGAGCTGCTGGCGCTCCACGAGCCCCCCGATGATCGCGACCTCGCGGAACGCGCGCTTCAACAGGTTCGAGTTCTGGACCCAGTCGACGAACTCGTCCTCGAGGATGTCGGACGAGAAGAGCGTTCGCGGGTCGGTGATCGGCTCGAGCCCGTAGCAGGCCAGCGCATAATCGTTGCTGACGAAGCCGAGCGGCTTGAGTCCCGCGCTTTCCATTCGCCGGGTGATCAGCATTCCAAGCGACTGGTGAGCGTTCCAGCCCTCGAAGCTGTAGGCGACCATGTAATGGCGCCCCTCGTGCGGGAAGGTCTCGACAAGAAGCTGGTCGGGCTGCGGAAGGATCGAACGGCGCTGCTGCACCTCGAGCCATTCGCGCACGTCGTCGGGGAATCGGTGCCATCCGGAGGGATCGGCGAGGAATTGGCGCACCCGGTTGGCGAGGTGCGTCGTCATCGCCATTCTAAGCCCGACATAGGTCGGGATCCGCGCCGGCTTGCTGCTCGCCTTCACGATCAGCTCGGGCGCGTCGATCCGCTCCACCTCCAGGGTCAGCCCGGCAAAATAGAAGGTGTCGCCGACCGACAGGGTCGAGGCGAAATAATCCTCGATCGTTCCGAGCTTCCGGCCGTTGCGGAAACGCACCTCGAGCACCGGCGCCTCGACGATGATCCCGGCATTCTCGCGGTGCTGCTGGATGAATTTGGGCGATGTGACCCGCCACTTGCCGTCGGCGCCTTTCCTGAGCCGCTTGAACTTGTCGTAGGCTCGAAGCGAATAGCCGCCGCTCTCGATGAAGCTGAGGATGCGGCCGAACAGATCGGCATCGAGACCGGCATAGGGCGCCGCTGCGGCGATCTCGTGGAGAAGCTCGGCCTCGTCGAACGGCCCCGAGCAGGCGACGGCCATGACATGCTGGGCGAGCACGTCGAGCGCCCCGGGGCGGAAGATGTCGGGATCGAGGGCGCGCTCCCCGATTGCGTCGAGCGCCGCCCGCGCCTCGAGATATTCGAAGCGGTTGCCGGGGACGAGCAAGGCGTCCGAAGGCTCGTCGAGCCGGTGGTTGGCGCGGCCGATCCGCTGAAGCAGCCGCGACGAGCCCTTGGGCGCGCCCATCTGGATGACGAGGTCGACGTCGCCCCAGTCGACCCCGAGGTCGAGGCTCGCGGTGCAGACGAGGCCGCGAAGCTTGCCCGCGGCCATCGCTTCCTCGACCTTGCGCCGAGCCTCGACCGACAGGCTGCCGTGGTGGATCCCGATCGGAAGGCCCTGGTCGTTCACCGTCCACAAATCCTGGAAGATCAGCTCGCACAGGCCGCGGGTGTTGCAGAAGACGAGAGTCGTCTTGTGAGCCTCGATCTCGCGCATGACCTGGTGGGCCGCCCAGCGGCCGCTGTGCCCCGCCCACGGCACGCGCTCGTCCTGCGGAAGCATGATCGCGACCTGGGGTTCGGCCCCCGGATCTCCGGCCACCATGTCGACCAGGTCCATGTCGCCGTGCGGCGCAAGCCAGGCGCGGTAGGCGTCGGGGTCCTGAACCGTCGCCGACAGGCCCACCCGGCGAAAGCCGGGCGCGAATTTCTCGAGCCGCGACAAAGCGAGCGACAGGAGGTCGCCGCGCTTGCTCGGCGCGAAGGCGTGGATCTCGTCGATCACGACGGTCTTGAGCGACCCGAACAGCTCGGCGCTGTCCTCGTGGGTGAGAAGCAAGCTCAGCGATTCGGGCGTGGTCAGGAGCATGTGCGGCGGCTGCTTGCGCTGCCGCGCCTTGCGGTCGGCCGGAGTGTCGCCGGTGCGGGTCTCGACCTTGATCGGGAGCGCCATCTCCTCGATCGGAGTCAGCAGATTGCGCCGAACGTCGACCGCCAGCGCCTTCAGCGGCGAGATGTAGAGGGTGTGAAGGCCTTCGGGGATTTCCGCGGCAGCCGGCTTGGCTGAGCTTGTCGAAGCCTTCTTCTGCTTTTGCGTTGCGGAGGAAGGAAAGGAGGGGCCTTCGACAAGCTCAGGCAAACCGGATTTCTCTCCTCCGATCAGGTCGATCAGGCTCGGCAAGAATCCCGCCAGCGTCTTGCCGGCGCCGGTCGCCGCGACCAGCAGCACGCTTCGCCCTGCCCGGCCCGCCGCGACCATCTCGAGCTGGTGACGCCGCGGCGTCCAGCCGCGCGCGGCGAACCAGTCGGCCAGGACCGGCGGCAACGCGTTGCTGCCCTCCCCGCCTTCTCCTAACGTGGCCACATGGAGCTCCGCCTCATCGCGCGCGCCGTCGCACTCGGCCTTGCCGCGACGGCGCTGCTGACCGCGGTCATCTTCGCCTGGGTGCTGCTCTATGCTCTTGTCGTCGCGCCCGGCCATGAGCCCGCCTTCTATCAGGCTTATGCCGCGCGTGTCGCCCCGCTCGCCGGAATCGTCCTCGGCCTCGCCGCCTTCGCCCTGGCCGGCCATCTCGCGGTTCGCCACCGCTCCTACAGCCTTCCGCTGACCCTGGTTCCGGCGGCGACCTTCATCCTGCTCGATCTGGCGCTGCTTTGGGCGTTCCAGCGCTCGGCGTTCGCGGCCTGGCCGCTGATCGTCCTGTCCTGGCTCAGCAAGCTGTTCGCCGCCTGGGTCGGCGGCCGCTTCGGATCGCGCAGCTCGCCGCTCTAGATCCGATCCTCATCGTCATCGTCGCGGTGGGCGCGATCCTCCTCGCGATAGAGATCGCGGGTCGCACGCTCGCTCTTGTCGGCAACGTCGCTGGAGACTCGGTTGCGGAGCACCGCAACGATGATCACCACCGCGAGCAGAAGCGGCCCGACGATGGTGAGAATGGTCCAATTGAAGCCCCCGAGGTCCATGCGGTTTGTCCTTCGTCCAGTGTCTGCCCATATAGTGCCGATGGCGCGGCTTGGTTCCTGGATCGTACCGTTTCCGGAAGGGATTTATGTGGCGCCTGCGGACGCCTGGATCGATCCGTCGCGTCCCAAGGAGCGCGCTCTCGTCACCCACGGCCATGGCGATCATGCCTGCGGCGGCCATGGCGAAGTGTGGGCGACCCCGGAGACTCTGGCGATCATGGACTGCCGTTATGGCGAGCAGCAGGGACGCCCCGTCGCTTATGGCGAAGTGATGCGCGTCGGAGAGGTGGAGGTGAGCTTCGTTCCCGCCGGCCATGTCCTCGGCTCGGCCCAGATCGTTCTAGATCATGCCGGCGAGCGGGTCGTCGTATCGGGCGATTACAAGCGCCGCCCCGACCCGACCTGCGCCCCGTTCCAGCCGGTGCCGTGCGACATCTTCATCACCGAGGCGACGTTCGGCCTTCCCGTCTTCCGCCACCCCGCGACCGAGACCGAGGTTGACAAGCTGCTCGCCCGTCTCGCGGACAATCCCGATCGCTGCGTGCTCGTCGGCGCCTATGCGCTCGGCAAGGCACAGCGGCTGATCATGGAGCTTCGCGCCCGCGGTCATCACGACCCGATCTACATCCACGGCGCTCTGCAGCGATTGTGCGACCTTTACATCGAATGGGGAGTCGAGCTCGGCGATCTCCGCCCGGCCACCGGCGTGGGCAAGGACGAGCTCAAGGGCCGGATCGTCATCGCCCCGCCGGGCGCCCTCAACGACCGCTGGTCGCGGCGCCTGCCCGACCCGATCACCGCAATGGCGTCAGGCTGGATGCGGGTCCGCCAGCGCGCCCGCCAGCGCAATGTCGAGCTTCCTCTGATCATCTCGGACCATGCCGACTGGGACGAGCTGACGACGACCATTCGCGAGATCGCGCCCAAGGAAGTGTGGATCACCCACGGCCGCGAGGAAGCGCTGATGCACTGGTGCATGACCCGCCAGATCAAGGCGCGCGAGCTGAACCTCGTCGGCTACGAGGATGAAGACGACTAGGCGCCGAGCGCGTGGACCAGCGCCAGGATGAGTCCGGCGGCGATCAGCACCGACCAGCGCACGGTGCGCTCGATGACCGCATCGTCCCTCTTGCCGAGCAGATAGGCGCTGATCGGCATGAGCACGCCCATCAGGCCGAAGGTGAGCAGAGCCCCGGCGACGAAACCCTCGAGCACATAGCCGGCCGTCGCGATCGCGACCCAGGCGACGCAGAAGGCGGCGGCCTCGGGGTGCCAGAGCGAGCCGGATCCCATGTCAGTGGCCCGCCTGCGGACCGCGCTTCACGCCCGAAAGAGCGAGCTGATCGTCGATCTGGGCGACGAGCCGATCGAGACCCGCCTCGTCCTTCGCCTCGGCGCGGGCGACGAGAACGTCCTGGGTGTTCGAGGCGCGCAGGAGCCACCAGCCGTCGGCGGTGTTGACGCGGGCGCCGTCGGTCCGGTTGACGGTCGCGCCGCTGCCCTCGAGCCGCTCCAGCACCTCGTCGACCACCGCGAACTTGCGGCTTTCGTCGACTTGGAAGCGCATCTCCGGCGTGTTGACCATGTCCGGCATCTCGTCGCGAAGCTGCGCCAGCGGCTTGCCGACCCGGCCGAGCGCCCGGATCAGCCGAACCGCCGCGTAAAGAGCGTCGTCGAAGCCGTAATAGTCATGGGCGAAGAAGACGTGACCGCTCATCTCGCCGGCGAGCGGGGAGCCGGTTTCCTTCATCTTCTGCTTGATGAGGCTGTGGCCGGTCTTCCACATCAAAGGCTCCCCGCCGAGCTCGGCGACCCGGTCGTAGAGCGCCTGGCTCGCCTTCACGTCGGCGATGATCGTCGCTCCCGGCACGTCCGCGAGGACCGGCGCAGCGAGGATCGACAGGAGCTGATCGCCCCAGATGACCCGGCCCTGGCCGTCGACCGCGCCGATGCGGTCGCCGTCACCGTCGAAGGCGATTCCGAGGTCGAGGCCCTTGTCGATCACCAGCTTCTTGAGGTCGGCGAGATTCTTCTCCTCGGTGGGATCGGGATGGTGGTTGGGGAAGCGGCTGTCGATGTCGGTGTAGAGCGTGTGATGCTCGCCCGGCAGCTTCGCGACCAGTTTCTCGAGGGCCGGACCGGCGGCGCCATTGCCGGCGTCCCAGCCGACCTTTAGCGCCGGGCCGTCGAAGCCCTGGAGGAGCCGATCGACATAGCGGTCCTCGATCTCGACTTGCTCGACCTTGCCCTCGCCGCTCTCCCAGTCCGCCGCCGCGGCCATCTGCCCGAGCTTCTGGATGTCCGCGCCGAAGAAGGGGCCGTGCTGGAGCACCATCTTGAAGCCGTTATAGTCGGGCGGATTGTGGCTGCCGGTGATCTGGATGCCGCCGTCCACGTCGAGCACCGCTTCGGCGTAATAGAGCATCGGAGTTGCTCCGAGCCCCACCCGCACCGCGTCGACGCCCGCGGCGTTCAGGCCCTTCACCAGGGCCGCCTCGAGAGACGGCGAGCTCTCACGCCCGTCATAGCCGACGGCCACCCGGCTTCCGCCGGAGCGCCGAACCAGGGTGCCGAAAGTGCGGCCGATCGCTTCCGCGTCCGCTTCACCGAGCGTCTGGCCGACGATTCCACGGATATCGTACTCGCGCAGGGTCGTCGGATGGAATTGATGCATGGCTGCTGAGGCTCCCAGGCGCGCGGTCAGGAAATGGAGTCGCGCCGGGACCCGTTGCCGCGAGAGTGAGCCGCGATCAAGGCATCGCGGGCGGCGTTGATGCGCTGCGCGAGCTCCTCCGAGCCGCCGGCGTCGGGGTGCACCCTTGCGATGAGGCGGCGGTGAGCGGCGCGGATGTCGGAAATGCTGGCGCCTTCCGGCACTCCGAGCAGGCGCCGGGCATCGTCGAGCGGCATGCGCTGGTCACGGCGGAAGCGGCCTCGGCGGAAGCCGATATAGAGAAGGCCGCCCGCCATCAGGATCGCGCCGGTCAGGACCTTGCCGGTGGTCAGCATTCGGATGCCGAGGATGAAAACCGTCGCTCCGATCGCGTCGTCGAGCGTGAATGGCTTCAGCTTGCCGGTCCACCAGGCCCAGATCAGGGCGACGGCGAGGAACGGCAGGAGGATCTGCACCTTATCCGGCCATGCGCTGAGGCTCGGGCGCTTCGTCGGCATCGCCCGGAAGGTCGAGGCCCGCGATCATCTCGCGAAGCTCCTGGCGGGCGGTTATGTGCGCGAAGCTCGCCTCGCCGATATGCGGCAGGTCGATGAGGGTCAGGCCCTTCGGGAACAGCTCGCGATAGATGACCCGCTCGCCGAGCCCCGGAATGACCCGGAAGCCGACGCGGCGCGACAGGTCGCCCAGCGCCTCGGCGACCCGGTGCATATTGCGCGCGTTGACGTGCTGGAGGCGGTTCCTCAGCAGCACCCAGTCTACCGTCGCTCCGGTGGTCTTGGCGCGGCGCGTGCGGCCCTGCCACACCACCTCGGCGTAGAAGCTCGGCCGGCGCACCTTGTAGGTGTCGGGGTGGGCCCCGCCCCGCAAGGGG
>JAEZHP010000027.1 GCA_023416515.1 Pseudomonadota bacterium
GTTCAGCCGCGCGCCTGCCTCGTCCAGTTGACCAGCGCCTGCAGCGGCATCGCGCCCATTGTCCGCGCGATCTCGCGGCCGTTCCTGAACAGAATCATCGTCGGGATCGCCTGGACCGCATAGCGACCGGCGATCGCCGCCTGGGCCTCGGTGTCGAGCTTGCCGACGCGGAAGTCGGGTTCCAGCGCTCCCGCGGCGGCCTCGAACACCGGGGCCATCTGCCGGCACGGCCCGCACCATTCGGCCCAGAAGTCGACCAGCAACGGCAGGTCGCTGCCGGCATGCTTATCGAAATTCTCCACGGTCAGCACCACCGGCCGCCCCTCGAACAGGGCAGAGCGGCACTTCCCGCACCGCCCCTCCGCGAGCCGAGCCCGCTCGACCCGGTTGCGGGTCGCGCAAACGGGACAGGCGAGGGTCAGCGGGTCGGGCAGATCGGGCATTGCACCCTATCAAAGCACCGGGGGGCGCCTCGTTCCGGCTAGTTCCGCTCGCGCACCGCGGAGAAGCGCACGTTGGGCCAGTCCTGCTCGAAGCGGCCGAGCTCCCAGGAATTGCGGATGAGCAGCACGGGCGCGTCGTTCTGGTCTTCGGCGAGGATCGAGCTGTGGGTGCTCATAAGCCGCTTCAACTCCGCGGGGTCGTCGCTGCTGACCCACCGCGCAACGTCGTAGGGCGACGGCTCGAACTCGACCGCCACTCCATATTCGGCCTGCATCCGGGTCGCGAGAACGTCGAGCTGAAGCGCGCCGACCACGCCGACGATCCAGTTGGAGCCGATCGCCGGGCGGAACACGCGGATCACGCCTTCCTCGGCGAGGTCCTGGAGGCCCTTGCGCATCTGCTTGGTCTTCATCGGGTCGCCGATGCGCACACGACGCAGGATCTCCGGCGCGAAGTCGGGCAGGCCGGTGAAGGTGATGTCGCCGCGCTCGCTCAGCGTGTCGCCGACATGCAGAGTGCCGTGATTGGGGATTCCGATGATGTCGCCGGGGCGGGCGAGCTCGGCGAGCTCGCGGTCGCGGGCGAAGAAGCTGATCGGGTTCTGGATGGTGATCGCCTTGCCGGCGCGGCCGTTGGCGAGCTTCATCCCGCGCTTCAGCGAGCCCGAGCAGACGCGAAGGAAGGCGATCCGGTCGCGATGGTTGGGGTCCATGTTGGCCTGGACCTTGAAGATGAAGCCGCTGACCCGAGGCTCGTCGGGCTGAACCGGGGCAGGGCGGGCCGGCTGGGCGCCCGGCGGCGGAGCGTAATCGGCCAAGCCGTCGAGGAGCTGCTCGATTCCGAACAGCTTCAGGGCGCTTCCGAAGAAAACGGGGGTCATGTCGCCGTTGCGGAAGGCGTCGAGGTCGAACGGCGGATAGGCTTCGCTCGCGAGTCCCCCTTCCTCGGCGAGATGGGCCGCGGCGGCTTCCGGGATGACGCCGCCGATCGCGGGGTCGTCGATGCCTGCGAAATCGACCCATTGGCCGGGACTGGTCCCGTCCCTCCGGTCCACGGTGAGAAGCTTGTCGCGGCGCAAATCGTAGAGGCCGTGGAAGAGTCCGCCCATTCCGGTCGGCCAATTCTGGGGCGACACGTCGAGCTGAAGAGTTTCGGCGATCTCGTCGAGCAGGATGAAGGGCGACAGGCCCTCGCGGTCGACCTTGTTGATGAAGGTGATGATCGGGATGTTGCGAAGCCGGCAGACCTCGAAGAGCTTGCGGGTCTGCGCCTCGATGCCCTTGGCCGCGTCGATCACCATGATCGCGCTGTCGACCGCGGTCAGGGTCCGGTAGGTGTCCTCCGAAAAGTCCTGGTGGCCCGGCGTGTCGAGCAGGTTGAAGCGGATACCGCCGCGCTCGAACGTCATCACCGACGAGGTCACCGAGATTCCGCGCTGCTGCTCGATCTCCATCCAGTCCGACCGCGCCCGCCGACGGTCGCCGCGCGCGCGGACCTCGCCCGCCTCGTGAACCGCGCCGGCCGCGAACAGCAGCTTCTCGGTCAGGGTCGTCTTGCCCGCATCGGGGTGCGAGATGATCGCGAACGTGCGGCGCTCAGCGTGAGTAGCGGCGGCCGCGGGCGCGGCAACCGCGCGGGAGAGATCGGTCATATTGGCCTCTGAAGCGGCAAAGCGCGCGAGGCGCCGCTCAAACCGCGAAAATTCCGGGATTGCGGCCAGATAGGGCCTTCGTCCGAAAAAGAACAGACTCAGCCCGCGAGCAGCGCCGCGAGCGCGTCGAGGATCGGCCTTTGGCTCGGCAGTATCTTGGCCTCCGCGTCGGTGGGGCCGAACCAGGCGACTCGGTCGACCTCGGGGAAGCACTGCATCTGACCCGATCGCGGCGGCCATTCCACCGTGAAGCTGTTGCTGGCGAGCTTGGCGGGGTCGAAATCCCCTTCGAGCGCGAACGCCGTGACGACCTTGCCGCCTTTCTGGCGGACGTCGTTCAAGGGGAGGAGGGGGCCTTCGGGCACCGGCCCCACCTCCTCGGCGAACTCGCGACGGGCCGCTTGCTCGGCGCTCTCGCCCTCCTCGATCAGGCCCTTTGGGATCGCCCAGGCGCCTTCGTCCTTCCTGGCCCAAAAGGGTCCGCCGAAATGGGCGAGAAGCACCTGGGTCTCGTCGTCGCGGCGGCGGAAGAGCAGCAGTCCGGCACTGTGCTGGGGCAGGGGATCAGCCCATCGTCTCGAGCTTGGTGAAGCGCACCGCCATCACTTCCTCGGTCCCAGTGGCGCCATCGCCGTTCTTGGTAACAAGGGTGAGGCGCTGAACCTCGTCACCGCCGATCGGAACCACCATCCGCCCGCCCGGAGCGAGCTGCTCGAGCAGAGTTTGCGGCACCTCCGCCGCAGCTGCGGTCACGAGGATCCGGTCGAACGGCGCATGTTCGGGCCAGCCGCGCGAGCCGTCGCCGACGCGGATGTCGACGTCATGGTCGAGCTCGGCGAGCCGGATCCGAGCGGCCTGAGCGAATTCCTCGACGATCTCGACGCTTCGCACCCTCGCGCCCAGCTGCGCCATCACCGCTGCCTGGTAACCGAGGCCGGTGCCGACTTCGAGCACCCTGTGGCCCGCGCCGACCTCGAGAAGGTCGAGCATCAGCGCTCCGATGAACGGCTGAGACACCGTCTTGTCGAAGCCGATCGGAAGCGGCGTGTCCTGGTAGGAGGCGATCGCAAGCTGCGGCGGCACGAACATGTGGCGGGGCACGGCGAGCAAGGCCTCGCGAAGGCGGGCGTCGATCGAATCCTTGCCGATCTCGTCCGACGCCAGGTCGAAATGAAGGTCGATCACTTCGACCATGTGGCGCCGAAGGACGGCCAGGTGCCGGTCGGTCATCGGCTTCATCAGCATCGCCTCCTGATCCGCGGCTCAATGGCCCGGTCTGCCGCCATGGGCAAGCATGTCCCGAGCGCCAACGCGCCGCACTTGATTGTGGCGCCGATTTGGACAAGCCTGCGCTCCGTTCCATCGGCCGAAGGGGGGAGTCGGATGAACTGGATGCTCTTGCCGCTGCGCCGCTACGCGGATTTCGGCGGCCGCTCGCGCCGCATGGAATTCTGGATGTGGCAGCTGTTCCTGTTCCTGGTGAACTTTGTCCTCATGATCATCGCCTTCGCGATCATCGGCGGGGCGATGTTCTCGATCATGCGCAACAATCCCGACGCGTTCGATTCGAGCGCGGACTACAGTTATGACGGTGGCTATTCCGCGGACAGCGTGCCGCCCGACGCGGCGCTGGCCACAGCCGGGGTGACCGGAGTCGTGATATTCGGGCTGCTCTTCCTGTGGTGGCTCGCCATCCTGATTCCGAATCTCGCCGTCGCCGTGCGCCGGCTCCACGACACCAACCGGAGCGGCTGGTGGCTGCTCGCGCCGTTGGCGCCCTATGCGGTGGCCGTGATCATGGCGCTCATGGCGAACGCTGCGCCGGATCTGGCCATCGTCGCCGGCTTGGTCTCGCTGCTTGCCATGCTCGTCGCGCTCGGCCTCGCTGTGATGCTTTTCGTCTTTTACTGCCTCGAAGGAACCCGCGGGCCGAACCGCTTCGGGCCGGATCCGAAGGGTCCGACCCATGAGGAGACGTTCCGCTAGTTGCGTTGCCCGGCGAGCGGCCTTGCACCGGCCGCTCGTTCATTGCGCTTGAAGAGGGGGAAATCGAATGAACTGGATGCTGATGCCGCTGCGCCGCTACGCCGACTTCAACGGCCGCTCGCGGCGCAAAGAATATTGGATGTGGCAGCTGCTCAACCTGATCATCGGCGGCATCCTCGGGATCATGCTCGGGGTCATGTTCGCCTCGGCAACGGCTCGTGTGGCCGAACGCGGCGGCGTCGAAAGCTATGAATATAGCAATTATGACAGCTCCGACTCCGGCTTCAGCTACGAGTCGAGTTCCTCATCGAATGTCGATCCGGGCATGCTGATGGAGGAGCTCGGCACCGGTGTCTGGATCGTTGGCGGCCTTCTCTTGCTGTGGTGGCTGTTCGTGCTGATCCCCAACCTCGCCGTCACCGTTCGCCGGCTCCACGATCAGGACAAGTCCGGCTGGATGTTCCTGCTGATCTTCATCCCATTTGTCGGACCCCTGATCCTGCTGGTGTTCATGTTCCTGGACGGGACCCGCGGTCCGAACCGCTTCGGTCCCGACCCTAAGGGCACCGGCCACGCCGACACGTTCGCCTGAGGTTGCGGCGATTGGGGCGGGGCTCTAAGAGCCTCGCCCGTGCCCCTGTGGCGGAATTGGTAGACGCGCTCGACTCAAAATCGAGTTCCGCAAGGAGTGCCCGTTCGACTCGGGCCAGGGGCACCATTTTCGCGGTTGTGAACCGACGGCGCGCTGCTGCGTATCCTCCGGATGGACCAGCGCGCCGGTATCTTCCCGACCTTCTTCCTGAGCGGATTCGAATGCTCGTCCTTTGACTGGGGCGATAGCGGCCGGCGCGACCTGGCCGCCGAGCTTCAGCATCACGTCCATGCCGACGAAGATTACCGGATGCTTCCGGAGCTCGGAATCGCGGTGGCGCGCGAGGGCATTCCCTGGCCGATGGTCGACCACGGAGGCGGAGCCTACGACTTCTCCGTGATCGACGGCTTCCTTGCGGCGCAGCGGCGCCACAAGGTGCTGCCGATCTGGGACCTGTGCCACTACGGCTATCCCGACGGACTCGATCCTTTTTCCGACTCTTTCGCCGATCGCTTCGCCGCTTATGCACGCGCCGCCGCCCGCTATGTCGCCGAGCGCGCGCATCATGGCCCGCTTTGCTTCACGCCGATCAACGAGCCGACCTTCTGGGGCTATATGGGCGGCGAATGGGGCTGGTGCGCTCCCTTCGGAAAGTCGGCCGAGGAGCGCCGTCGCTTCACCCTTGCGCTCGCCCGGGCCGACATCGCCGCGGTGAAGGCGATCCGCGCCGATTTTCCTGATGCTCGGATGATCCATATCGACCCGCTGATCTGGGTGGTTCCGCCGCGCGACCGCCCCGACCTCGCCGACGAAGCCCGCCGCGAAAGCTATGAAGATGCCTATATCGCCTGGGACGTGATCTCCGGCCTCAAGCACCCCGAGTTCGGCGGCAGCCCCGAGATCATCGATATCCTCGGCTTCAACAATTACAGTTTCGGGCAGATGGAATATGGCGGCGGCGGCAAGCCGAACAGCCCGCTAGAGCCGGGCGACGACCGGATCCGGCCGCTTTGCGATCTGCTCGAGGAAGCCTGGGCGAAGTACCGCCGCCCCTGCGTCGTCGCGGAAACCTCAGGATTGCACGGCGGGCGCCCCGACTGGCTCAACGACGTCGTCTGCGAAGCGCTTGCCGCGGTCAATCGCGGGGTCGACCTGCACGGAATCTGCCTGTTCCCTGCGGTCGACATGACCGATTGGCACACGGGGGAGTGGCTCCGAATGGGGATCGCCGATGTCCAGGAGCTTCCCAGCGGAACGCTGATGCGCAAGCCGTTCCTCCCTTATGTCCAGATGCTCCACCGCTGGCAGGAGAAGCTTCGCCGCCCGACCCGGCTGGACGAGGACCCTTACGACAAGGCTGTCGATCTGGAAGACGTGATCAGAGCCGCCCGCGAGTTGAACACCGCCGCCGACGCCGACTGGCATTAGACGGTCCTGCGCGCGTCAGAACTCCACGTAAGTCTCGGCCGGAGCCTGCTCGCGCTTGCCATAGGCGCGGATAAAGGCGCCGATATGGGTCGCGGCGAGCGCATTCGGGTCGAGCGGGCGCTGCGCCTTGCCACCGAGTTGCTCCTGGTGGAGATGGGCGAGGATCAGCGGCGCTGCGAAGGCGAGGGCGGCGTGGCGTGGCTGGACATTGGCCATCTCGCCGCGCTCGGCATGGGCGGCGAGCCGCTGCTCGAGCGCCGCAAGCCAGGGCTCCAGGACATTCTCGAGCGCCGCGGGTCCAAGCTCGGGATGAGCGAGGCCGTTGATCAGCCCGATGGTGAGGCTGGAGCCTCCGCGTTCGTGCAGATGGATGATGATCTCGTCGGCGGCGTCGGCGAGCGAGGTCGCGAAGTCGCCGCCGGGCTCGGCAAGCCGGGACAGGCCCTCGGCCGAATCCGCTCGCTCCTGCTCGAGCACCGCGCGGATGACCTCGTCGCGCTTGCCGAAATAATGGGTCATGGTTGAGAGCCCGACTCCCGCCGCCGCGGCAAGCTCGCGCCATGATGCGTGGGTGGCCCCTTGCTCGCCGAGCCGCGAGCGGATTCGGCTCAGCAGCTCGCGCCTCTTGTCCTCGAAGCCCGGCGCTCGAAGTCCCTTCGGTCTCGGCACGTGCATCCCCTCCGCCGGTTCGACTGATCCAGTCTAGCGGCCGGGATCGGATGATCCAGCCAAAAAATCCCTAGCCGCGAAGGCTTCCCAGCGGCGCGGGTTACAGGCATGAATTGGGCGACGGAGTTCGACGCGTATGGACACTATGGGGGAGACGGGCAGCGAAGGCGCGCCGGCGCCTGCGCCTGCCGAAACAACGGAGGACGAGGGCGGTTGGGTCGGCTTTCGCCGCGACCGCCTGCTCGCCGCCCTCACGCTGATCTGCGGCCTCATGCTGGCCTTGTCGGTGCCTTTCGCGCTTCGCTTCGGCGCCGAGTTCTTTCTGCCGGTGACGGCAGCCTTGGTCGTCGCGATCGCCCTGGTGCCCTTGCTCGAATGGCTCGAGCGGCGGCGGGTGCCGTCGGTGCTGGCGTCGCTGATCTGCGTGCTCCTGCTTCTCACCGTCGCCAACATCGCGGTGGCCTCGATCGTCTTTCCGGCGATGCAGTGGGTGGAGGATTTGCCGGCGCGGATCGAGAGCATTCGACAGACCCTCGCGCCGATCTTCGACCTCTACGCCTCGCTCGAAGACTTCATCGACGATCTCGCCCGCGAATTCGCCCAGACATCGTCTCCGGCCGCTCCCCAGACGGTGACGGTGGAGCCGCCCAACTCGCTTCTGGCGATCATCGCCACCTCGGCCCCTTACGCCATCCTGCAGATGTTCTTCGCCATTCTGGTGATCTTCTTCTTCCTCGCCGGCTGGACCCGCATGCGCAAGCGGACGATCACCACCCGGACCAGCTTCGACGGCGCGATGACGACGGCCCGCGTGATCCAGCAGGTCGTCGACGCGACCTCGCTCTATCTCGGCACCATCACCATGGTGAACGTGACCATCGGCCTGGTCACCGCCGGGATCCTGTGGGCGATCGGGATGCCGACCCCGCTGATGTGGGGCGGAATCGTCGCGTTGCTCAACTACATCCCGTATCTCGGGCCGATCGCGTCGGTGGCCCTTCTCGCTGTCGGGGGGCTGATGGTCTTCCCCGATCCCTGGTACGCGCTTCTTCCGGCGCTGACCTTCGCCGGAATCCACCTCGTCGAGGCCAACATCATCACTCCGACCCTGGTCGGGCGTAGGCTCACCATCAACCCGCTGCTCATCCTCGTCGCTCTCAGCTTCTGGACCTGGGTATGGGGAACCGCGGGCGCGCTCCTGGCCGTGCCTCTTCTGATCATCGCCAAGACCGTCCTCGACGCCGCCGGCAAGCCCGACATCGCCGGATTCCTCTTCGAGGAAGGCATCCTCATCCACGACGCCCATGAGGAACCGCTGCGCAAGCGCGAGTGAGCGAAAAAAGCGCGCGGAGGCTTGTTGACAGGGCAAAGACGCTCGCCTAGTTCGCCGGCCTCACACCGAACGCGGGTGTAGCTCAGTTGGTTAGAGCGCCGGCCTGTCACGCCGGAGGTCGCGGGTTCGAGCCCCGTCACTCGCGCCATTTCCCTGTATTTCAAGGTACGATGGCGCCCTGCCCGAAAGCGGCGGCGACCTCGGCGAGCATGTCCGCTTCCTGCGCGTCGTAGCGCGGCGAGAAATGGAACGGCTCGACCCTGCGCACCCCGGCGGCTCGGGCGATCTCGCCGGCCGCAGTGGTGGTGAGATGGGCCCGCGCATCGGCCTTGTCCTTGTCGCGCGCCGCGAACGATGCCTCGATGAACAGCAGGTCCGCGCCGGCGCAAAGCCGGACGATCGCGTCGCGATTGGCCGGGGTATCGCGAACGTCGGTGACATAGGCCACCTTCTGCCCGGGTTCGACGCTGACCAGGTCGCGCACACTTGCCAGTGGAGCATATGATCCATCCGGCATCTCGACCGGCCAGTCGCCCGGTCGGCCGTCGCGCACTGCCATCTTCAGAGGGTTCAGCCACGCCCCGAGGGCGAGACCGCGTTCCCGCACCTTGTTGCCCCACACATTGACATGAAGCGGTTCGGCCACCGCGTAGCCGATGCTCGAACCATGATGTTGGAGGATGGCCGCAGTAACCAAAAAGCCAGGGGCATTGACGATCGCCCCTCCGATTATACCAACATCCTCAATATGTTCTATGGTAAACCTGCTCTTAAGTCTGAACCTTAATCTTTGCGCGCGCTCGGCCGGTCCAAGTTCGATCACGTCGAAGACGAGGTCCTCCGCGTAGCTGTCGACCAGATCCCATTCATAGCCGGCGAGCTTGTGACCGACGCGCTCCCCGATACCCGCGGGCCCGCAGACGGTAATCGCCTTGGATCGGCCGATATTGGCTCGAAGAAGCGCATCGAAGCCGATGAAATGGTCCATATGCATGTGCGAGACGAAAACATGGTCGACGCGAAGCAGGTCACGGGTGCTCAGCGGCGCGAGGTCGCCCAGATCGAATAGAAGCGCCGAGCGCTGATGCAACTGCTCCACGAATAATGCGGGGTCACCGAAGCGGCCGTTCACCAATCGTGGGCGGAGTGCGGGGCGCACAGCCGCTACTGACCGCCGGCCGCCGCGGAAATGACCGCCGCGTGCGCTGCTGTTCTGCTCATCACTCTCATCCCGAGAGCAACCCGGCACCCCGAACCGGGTTCCGAGCTCCTCGGGCGGCGCTAACCTTTGGAAAAAACAAGAAAATCATCACTAACGGCGGATTAACCAGCATCGTTGGGCCGCGATATCGGTTGTTGCGCTATCATGGTTGCGGAAGGGATCTCGGGATGAGCGACGGCAGGCGATGCGCGGAGCCGGTGCGGGTAGAGCCCCGGATGCGGGTGCAGCTCCCGGCCGAGCTGCGCACGGAAACCAGCCGGAGCCGGTGCCGGATCGTCGACCTTTCGCGCGGCGGCGCCTGCCTGGAGCTCGACGGACCGGTAGCGTTGGGCCGCAAGGTCACCCTCGACAGCGGAGCCCTGAGCTGCTCTGGAACCGTGCTTTGGGTCGACGGACAGCTATGCGGCGTGCGTTTCCTGGAGCCTCTGCGAGCCACAGAATTGCTGGTTCAGATGAGCCAGAGCCGCAAATCGAACGTCGCGCCGACGCCGATCCCCTTCAGCGGCGGCGCCAACGTCCAGTCCCGGTCCAGCTGAGCAGCGGCTTCACCGGAATGATCCAGGCGAGCCCCGCGACGACGTAGAACAGCATCTCCACGAGGAAGGGCAGCTGCGCCACGAACGGCGCAAGAGTCGCCACGAGCACGCTCCAGGCGGCGATCAGCAGCAGGATCAGCGCCATTCCGACGCCGTTACGCCATTTCGGCTTCAAGTCCTGCACGAGATCCACTCCTTGGGGGTCGCAATGGCGTCGAGGGCCTGATCCCAGGGGTCGGGCGGCAGCAACTCGTCGCTGATCTGCACGTCCCAGCCGAGGCCGATCGTATAAACCTCGTGGCCGCCGGCGCGCAGATGCGCAAGGGCGCGGTCGTAATGGCCCTTGCCGTGGCCGATGCGAGTGCCGCGCCTGTCCGCCATGACCAACGGGACAAGCACCAGGTCCGGCGCCAGCGCTTCGTGACTGAGCGGCGGCTGAAGAACGCCCCACGGGCTCGGCTCCGTTGCTGGAGCCTCGCGCCAGATCATCCGGGAGTCGCGGTCGGCGAAGGAGGGAAGCACCGCGCGCTGGCCGTCGATCAATCGATCCAGGATTGGATAGGGGCTGATCTCGTCGCGCAGCGGGTGATAGGCGGCAATCACACGCGCCGTGACAAGGTGCGGAAGCACCCGCTCGGCAAGCTGGAGCTCGAGCTGGGCACGCAGTTCGGGCACAAGCGAGCGCGCATAATCGCGCCGCGCCTGGAGCGCGCCCGCACGAAGCTCGTGCTTGGAGGAGGGTGACGGGACCGCCATGGCCGTTTGCTGGAATATCCTCTGACGCCAGAACGTCAGGTGGGGACCATGTGCGTTGGACCAGGGTCCGGGCAGGGATAGCCCCCGAGGATGTCTTATCGCCTCAGGGATGTTCGCAAAAGCTCGTACCGGGCAGTACCCGTCAGAGCCTGATTTAGGGTGTCTAGCGCGGTTCCTCAAGCGGCGACGGCGCTTCGAGGCGGCGAGCAAGCGCTTCGACCCGGTCGGCGAGCGACTCCAAGGCGCCCGCCAGCCCTTCGTCCACCGCCGGGGGAGGGGGCGCTCCCTTGCCGCCCGACCGCATGTCCTGGACGTCGTCGGCGAGCAAAAGGGTCGTGAACAGCAGCTGGCGGGTCTCGGTCAGGCTGCCGAGCGCCTCGGCAGCGTCGCGGGCGCGCTTGTCGGCGATCGCGGCGACCGAGCGCAGATGCGCTTCCTCGCCGTCGCGGCAGGCGACACTGTATTTGCGACCCGCGATCTCGACCTCGATACTGGCCATCAGCCCGCCGTCTCCTCGCGTTCGGCGATCAATTCGTCGAGCTCGGCGATCGCCCGCTCGACCCGGCCCCGAAGTCGGCCGTGAGCGGTGCGCAGCGCCTCGAGCTCCGCCTTGTCGGCCTGGTCGGTCTGACCGCGCGCCGCCGCGGCCGCCTCGATCCGCGCCACGGCGGCTTCGATCCGGGCCAAGGCCTTGAGCGTGCGTTGATCCTCCATGGCGCGAGCCATAGCATTGTTGCGGTGAGCGGCAAGGGGCGGGTGCCCACCGGTTGACGCGGCGACCTTACCGCTTAAAGACGCCCGCAGGCGCCTCTCCGGCGCGTCACTCACCAGGCACCGGGACCCACAATGACCGTCGAACCGAGGTTGCTTGCGAACGCCATCCGGGCGCTTGCCATGGACGCGGTCCAGGCGGCCAATTCGGGCCATCCGGGCATGCCGATGGGCATGGCCGACGCCGCCACGGTGCTGTGGACCGAATATCTGAAACATGATCCATCCGATCCACAGTGGCCGGATCGTGATCGTTTCATCCTCTCCGCCGGCCACGGATCGATGCTGATCTACGCGCTTCTTCACCTCACCGGTTACGAGCGGCCGACGATCGACGACATCAAGGGTTTTCGCCAGGTCGGCTCGCCCTGCGCCGGGCACCCCGAGAATTTCATGCTCGAGGGAGTCGAGGCGACGACCGGGCCGCTGGGGCAGGGAGTCGCGATGGCGGTCGGAATGGCGATCGCGGAGCGCCACCTCAACGCCACCTTCGGCGACGATCTCGTCGATCATCGCACCTGGGTGATCGCGGGCGACGGCTGCCTGATGGAGGGGGTCAATCACGAGGCGGCGGGGCTTGCCGGCCATCTCGGCCTCGGCCGCCTCATCGTGATCTGGGACGACAACCGCATCACGATCGATGGATCGACCGATCTATCGACCTCCGAGGACATTCCGGCGCGCTACCGCGCTTATGGCTGGCACGTCGTCGAATGCGACGGCCACGACTTCGCCAGCATCCGCGCCGCCTATGACGAGGCGCTTGCCGATCCGCGGCCGTCGCTGGTCGCCTGCCGGACCATCATCGGCTATGGAGCGCCCAACAAGCAGGGGACGGCCGCCACCCATGGCGCCGCTCTCGGGCCCGACGAGGTCGCAGCGACCCGCAAGCAGCTCGTCTGGGACAGTGAGGCATTCGATCTACCGAACGAGATCGCATCCGCCTGGCGCGAGGCTGGCACTCGATCACAGCAAGACCACAATGATTGGCGCAAGCGGCTCGACGCCAGCCCGGACAAGGCCGAATTCAGCCGTCGGATGGCCGGGGAGCTGCCCGCTGACTTTTCGCTGAAGCCCTATATCGACGGCTTGCTCGCCGAACCCCAGAAGGTCGCGACGCGCAAGGCTTCAGAAATGGTCTTAGGATCGATTAACGATCTGTTGCCGGAGACGGTCGGCGGTTCCGCCGACCTCACGGGTTCAAACAATACGAAAACAAAGTCGCAGAAGCCACTGACATCGGATGATTATTCCGGGCGGTACATCTATTACGGCATCCGCGAATTCGGGATGGCCGCGGCCATGAACGGGATGGCGCTCCACGGCGGCGTCATCCCTTACGGCGGCACGTTCCTGGTCTTCTCGGACTATTGCCGCCCGGCCATTCGCCTCTCTGCGCTTCAGCAGACCCGGGTCGTCTATGTGATGACCCACGACAGTATCGGCCTCGGTGAGGACGGTCCGACTCATCAGCCGGTCGAGCATCTGATGAGCCTGCGCGCGATGCCCGACCTTCACGTCTATCGCCCGGCTGACACGATCGAGACCGCCCAGTGCTGGGACCTTGCCCTCCGCCGCAAGGACGGCCCGTCACTCCTCGCACTCACCCGTCAAAACCTTCCACAAGTCGTTGCGAAAGGTCAGGAAAGCCTTGCCTCCCGCGGTGCGTATCGGCTTCGTTCGGCCAACGGCGAGCGGCGCGTGGTGCTGCTCGCGACCGGGTCCGAGGTCGAGATCGCGCTGGCCGTCGCCGACCGGCTCGAGGCCGAGGGTCATGGCGCCGACGTCGTCTCGATGCCGTGCTGGGAGCTTTTCGAAGGGCAGGACGCCGCCTATCGCGCCGACATCCTCCCGGATCTGCCCTTGGATCAACTGCTCCGCGTTTCGATTGAGGCCGGCGCCACCTTCGGCTGGGAACGCTACACCTTGAACGGCGGAATGCGCTTCGGGATCGACCGTTTCGGCGCGTCGGGCCCTGCGGATCAACTGTACCACAAATTCGGACTGACGGCCGAGGCGATCGCCCCGCAGGTGATCGCTCGCCTTGAAGGAGTGAAGGAATGACCAAAGTTGCGATCAACGGCTTCGGCCGCATCGGCCGACTGGTGGCGCGCGCACTGATCGAGCGCGGCGACAGCGGCCTCGAGCTCGTCACCATCAACGACCTCGCTGACGCCAAGTCCAATGCCCACCTGTTCAAGCATGACAGCGTCCACGGCGCCTTCCCGGGCGAAGTGAAGGCCGACGGCCAGGACCTCGTCGTCAACGGCAAGCGCATCCGGGTTACCGCCGAGCGCGATCCCGCCAAGCTTCCGCACGGCGAGCAGGGGATCGACCTCGTCCTCGAATGCACCGGCTTCTTCACCGACCGCGACAGCGCCCAGAAGCATATCGATGCCGGCGCCAAGAAGGTGCTGATCTCCGCTCCGGCGAAGGGCGTCGACCTTACCGTCGTCTATGGCGTGAACCACGACAAGCTGGAGGCCGGCCACACCATCGTCTCCAATGCGTCCTGCACGACCAACTGCCTCGCTCCGGTCGCCAAGGTCCTCAACGACCTGGTCGGAATCGAGCGCGGACTGATGACGACCATCCACGCCTATACCAACGACCAGAAGATCCTTGATCAGATCCATCCGGACCTTCGCCGCGCCCGCGCTGCAGGAATGTCGATGATCCCGACCACCACCGGCGCCGCCCGAGCGGTGGGTGAGGTGCTTCCGGAGCTGAAGGGCAAGCTCGACGGCTCGGCCGTTCGAGTCCCGACCCCGAACGTCAGCCTCGTCGATCTCACCTTCAATCCGAAGCGTGATACGAGTGTTGCAGAAATCAACGGCGCCCTGAAGGCGGCGTCCGAGAGCGGCCCGCTCAAGGGCATCCTGGTTTATACCGAGGAGCCGCTGGTCTCGATCGACTTCAACCACAGCCCGGCGAGCTCGACCGTAGACAGCCTCGAGACCGCGGTTCTCGAAGGCAAGCTGGTCCGGGTCGTCAGCTGGTACGACAATGAATGGGGCTTCTCGAACCGAATGGTCGACACCGCCCGCGCCATGGCTGCGCTCTGAGGGTCAACGGATCATCTGATCTAACGGAGCGGACATGAGTTTCAGGACCCTCGACGATATCGGTGACGTCCACGGCAAGCGCGTATTGGTCCGTGAGGACCTCAACGTGCCCATGCAGGACGGCCACGTCACCGACGACACCCGGCTTCGAGCGACCCTGCCGACGGTGACGGAGCTCGCCGATAAGGGGGCGATCGTCCTGGTCCTTGCTCATTTCGGCCGCCCCAAGGCGCCGACTCCCGACCTGTCGCTGTCCCGCGTCGTCCGCGCCTATGAAGGAGTGCTCGGCCGCGAGGTCCGCTACGTCGATTGGGAAGGCGATATGGAGAATGTCGCGATGCTCCGGCCCGGCGACATCGCCGTGCTCGAGAATACGCGCTTCTTCGGCGGCGAGGAGAAGAACGACCCGGCAGTGGTCGAGCGCTTCGCCCGGCTCGGCGACATCTACGTCAACGACGCTTTCTCCGCCGCACACCGCGCCCACGCCTCCACGGAGGGGCTCGCGCGGGTTCTCCCTGCTTATGCCGGTCGAGCGATGCAGGCCGAGCTCGTGGCTTTGCAGAAGGCTCTGGGCAATCCTGAGCGGCCCGTCGCGGCGGTGGTCGGCGGCGCCAAGGTCTCGACCAAGCTCGACGTCCTGAAGAACCTCGTCGGAAAGGTGGATCATCTGATCATCGGCGGCGGGATGGCCAACACCTTCCTCGCCGCGCGCGGCGTGAATGTGGGCAAGAGCCTCGCCGAGCATGACCTCCGCGACACCGCGCTCGCGATCCTCGATGCCGCCGATCATGCCAACTGCACCATTCACCTGCCGTACGACGTCGTCGTGGCGAAGGAGTTCGCGGCCAATCCACCGAGCCTTCGCACCTGCAACGTCCACGAGGTCGCGGCCGACGAGATGATCCTCGACGTCGGCCCTGCAGCCGTCGAGGCGCTCGCCGACGCGATCAAGAACTGCCGCACCCTGGTGTGGAACGGCCCGCTCGGCGCGTTCGAGACCCCGCCCTTCGATACCGCCACGGTCGCTCTCGCGCGAACCGCAGCGGCGCTCACCGAGGAGGGGAGCCTCATCTCGGTCGCGGGCGGCGGCGATACCGTCGCTGCTCTCAACCATGCCGGGGTCGCCGACGACTTCACCTTCGTCTCGACAGCCGGCGGCGCCTTCCTCGAATGGATGGAAGGCAAGGAGCTGCCCGGAGTGAAGGCCCTGGAGGCCTGACCGCGACCGGAGAAGCCGTTTGACAACGCCCGCCTTGTTGTTCCTCGCCGCCGCGGCCGCGACTCCCGTCGCTCCCGCGCCGCTTGCGCCGGACGTCCGGGCAGTCGTCGAAGCCGCCATCGCAAGCGGTGACGCCGCTGCCGTCGACGCCGTCGTCCGCTTCACCGTCGCCGCCCATCCAGCCGCCGAGGCCGAGGTTCGCGCTCTTCATCGCGCCTTCCTCGATCTGCGCGCCGCCGAGACCCAGGCCCGGGAGGCCGAGCGCCTCGAGCGCCTGGCCAAGGCCGGGCCGTTCGACCATTGGGACGGACAAGTGGAGCTCGGGGCGGTTCGAGCGACCGGAAGCAGCGATCATCTCGGCCTGTTCGCGGCACTCAACGGGCAGCGCACCGGAATCGACTGGAGCCACAAGCTGGACGCCCGCGCCGAGCTCCAGGAATCGCAAGGTACCCGCACCGTCGAGCGGATCGGAGCAAGCTGGCAGCCGCGGCGCAAGTTCGGCGACCGCCTCTACGCCTACGGGCTCGCCCAATATGAGCGCGACCCGTTCGTCGGCTTCGACGGCCGCTACACGGCCGCGCTCGGCGCCGGCTACCGGCTCGTCCAGGGCCGCGACCTCCGCCTCGAGGTGGAGGGCGGGCCGTCCTTCCGAAGCATCGATTCGACCACCGGCCAGGATTACTCCTCGCTCGGTGGCCGAGCCTCGCTCGATTTCGCCTGGAAGGTCGCCCCAACGATCGAGGTCAAGCAGTCCGGCACCCTGACGATCGAGGAGCTGAACGGCAGCGGCCGGGCAACCACCTCGCTCGACAGCCGACTGCTCGGCCCGCTTCGAATGCGCCTTTCGTACGAGCTTCGCTACGAGGAGGACGTCCTGCGAAGCATTGAGAAGCTCGACACCACCAGCCGCGCCACCCTCGTCGTCGATTTCTGACCACTCAGCCCCGCCCGGGGGATTGGCCTTCGCCCCACCGAAGGGCTAGGAGGCCGGCAACCTGCCCGAACGGAGACGATGATGCCCAAGTCCGCAACAGAGGTGATGCACGACGTCGTCCTCGCCGCCGTCCTCGACGGCGTGGCGGCCTTGCGCGCCTCGTCCGGGGGCATGCCCAACACCTTGCTTCGCAACCTCAACGCGATCCACGCCAACACCACCTTCGCGGATTTGCCCAAGGAGCTTCAGGACGCGATCAACGCCAGCGTCCGCACGGCCTTCAACAAGCTGCTGAAGGAAGGCTATTCCGTCACCAGCGGTAGCGTTGCTCCGCCGCGGCCTCAGCACCGACCGGTTCGCGACGGCGCACCGCGACCGCCACGCCGCTCGCCCCCGTCCGGCGGCAAGCCGGGTGGCGGCAGGCCGGAAGGCAAGGGGCCGCGCACGCCCGGCGCCAAGCCGCCGCGCGGCCCGCGCCCCCGCTGAGCCGATTTGTTACCCGTCAGCGCCTCGGCTAGGCGCGCTACAACCCTATGTTTCGAAGGAAAATCACGGAGATGAATGAAGTGGACATGACCTCGAAGATCGCAACCGGAAACGGCTTCATCGCCGCTCTCGACCAGAGCGGCGGATCGACCCCGAAGGCCCTCAAGGGCTATGGGATCGAGGAAGGCGCCTGGAGCAGCGACGAGGAGATGTTCGGCCTCATCCACCAGATGCGCAGCCGCATCATCACCTCGCCGTCGTTCAGCGGCGAAAAGGTGATCGGCGCGATCCTGTTCGAGCGCACGATGGACGGCCAGGTCGACGGCAAGCCGACCCCCCAGGCGCTGAAGGAGAAGGGGGTCGTTCCCTTCATCAAGATCGACAAGGGTCTCGAGCCCGAGGCGAACGGCGTCCAGCTGATGAAGCCGATGCCGGAGCTCGACGCTCTTCTGACCCGGGCCAAGAGCTTGGGCGTCTTCGGCACCAAGGAGCGTTCGGTGATCAACCTCGCCAACCGCGAGGGCATCGCCGCCGTGGTGAAGCAGCAGTTCGAGGTCGCGCGCCAGGTCCTCGCCGCCGGCCTCGTCCCGATCATCGAGCCGGAAGTGAACATCAAGAGCCCGGAGCGGGCCGAGGCCGACGCCATCCTGCTTGACGAGCTCACCAAGGCGCTCGACTCCCTGCCGGGTGACGACAAGGTCATGCTCAAGCTCAGCATCCCGACCAAGGCCGGCCTGTTCGACCCGCTCGTCGACCATCCGCGGGTTCTGCGCGTCGTCGCTCTGTCCGGCGGCTTCAGCCGTCCCGACGCGTGCCGCGAGCTTGCCAGGAACCGCGGAATGATCGCAAGCTTCAGCCGCGCGCTTCTCGAGGACCTTCGCCACCCGATGAGCGACGAGGAATTCGATCGCGCCCTCGGCCAGGCGATCGACGAGATCTACGAAGCCTCGACCGACAAGGTCGCCGCCTGACCTAGCGCGGCTGCACTTCGAAGGTGAAGACGTAGGCGTCCGGGTCGGTGTCGCTTCCCGCGACCCGGCCCGGTTCCGCCGTCACCAGGGCGACGCGCCGGCCCGACTGAGTGATCGGCTCGCCCAGGGTGAAATTGTGGCGGGCGTGGCCCCTTGAGTCGCGAACTTCCGCGAGAAGAACAATTCGGCCCGCCCAGACGCAGCGCGCGTTGATCGGGCAGCGACTGTCCTCGATCACCCGGAGGGGTCGGATGCGCAGGCCCCCGACGCTTGCGATCTCTCCCAAGCGTGCGCTCGGATCGGCACCCGCGGGTGGCGTCGTCGCGCAGGCGGCCGTCGCGGCGGCGAGAAGCGGAAGCATGAGGGCTTTCATTGGACCTCACGTGCGGCTCGGCTAATGAGCCGGTCATGAATGACGAAGACGAACTCCGCCTCGACCCCAATTTCGCCGCCCGCTTCGATGCGCAGGGGAGGGGCGATTGCCAGCTCTATCTGATCTCGCCCGGCGACGTCGGCGGTGAATTCCCGGACCGGCTTCGGGCCGCGCTCGACGGTGGGCCGGTGGCTGCCTTCCAACTGCGCGTGAAGGGTGTCGACCAGCATGAGGTGGCCCGGCTCGCCGAGCCTCTGCAGCGAATCTGCGCCGAGCGCGACGTTGCCTTCATCGTCAACGACAGCGCGGGTCTCGCCAAGCGCATCGGCGCGGACGGAGTCCATCTTGGGCAGCAGGACGACGATCCTCGGGACGCGCGGGCACTGCTCGGGCCGACGGCTCAGATCGGAGTGACCTGCCACGACAGCCGCCACCTTGCGATGGAAGCGGGTGAGGCGGGTGCCGATTATGTCGCGTTCGGAAGCTTCTTCCCGACGACCACGAAGGAGGTGAGCCACCATCCGGAGCCTTCGATCCTGTCCTGGTGGGTGACCCTATTCGAGCTGCCGTGCGTTGCGATCGGCGGAATCACTCCGCAGAACGGGGGTGTTCTGGTGGAAGCCGGCGCGGATTTCCTCGCCGTCAGCAACGCGGTGTGGGCTCACCCGGAAGGTCCCGGCGCGGCCGTCGCGGCGTTCCAGGAAATTCTCAAGCGCGGCTGACCTGGAGTCGACCGCGATGGCCTATCGTGTCGCCTGGCGCACCATCGCCTTCAGGGTGTGGGCGTCGTAGATTGCGTGGCCGTCGATGTCGTTGTTGAAATAGCACCAGACCTCGCGGCCCCCCTTCGCCTGCTCGACGATCCAGTCGGTCCAGGAGAGCAGGGCTTCGTCCGAATAGCGGCCCCAATATTTGCCCTCGCCGCCGTGGAAGCGGACATAGGCGGCGCAGCCGACGGCCCAGCGCTCGCTCGTCGATCCGGCCATGTCATGGACGCAGAAGGACGCGCCGTAGCGGTCCAGCAGCGCCAGCGTCTCGGGCACGTGCCAGCTCGGCTCGCGGAATTCGAAGACGTTCGTGACGTCCTTCGGAACCAGCTGGAGGAAGCTCTCCAGGCGCTCCAGATTGAGCTTCAGCCGCGGCGGCAGCTGGTAGAGGACCGGCCCAAGCGTTTCGCCGAGCCTGCGGAACAGGGGCATCATCCGCTCCAGCGGTTCCTCGCAGTCCTTGAGCTTCTTGGCCTGGGTGATGAAGCGGTTGGCCTTGACCCCATAGCGGAAGCCCGGCGGCGCCTGCTCGCGCCACTTGTCGAACGTCTCGGCCTTGGGAAGCATGTAGAAGCTGTTGTTGATCTCGACCGTGTCGAAATGCTCGGCATAGAAGGCGAACCAGCGGCTCATGGGCACGCCCTTGGGGTAGAATCGCTCCCGCCAATGTTTGTAGTTCCATCCCGAACAGCCGATGCGGATCCGCTCCATGGACTGGGAACGATGCGGGCCCGTAATGGGTTTCCTTGGCCGCCATGCAGCGGTTCAAGTTCTTCGCGACGGTCATCGTCACCGCGGTCGTCACCAGCATCTTCTGGATCGTCGTCTATAATGGCGCGGCCCTCACTGGCGGCGGCTCGGCAACGGCCAACGCCGTCGCCGACCTGCCGCCGGGCAAGGCGGTGACCGCGACTCTAGAAGGGCCGGCTCGGCTCGTGGTCGGGCCTTCGGGACTTGCCATTCCTGTGGCGGGAGTCAGCGTGCGCGATCTGGTCGACACCTACAGCCAGTCCCGCTCGGGCGGGGCCCGGGTCCATAACGCCATCGACATCATGGCGGCGCGCGGAACCCCGGTCATCGCCGCGGCGCCGGGGACGGTCGAGAAATTGTACTTCAGCGAAGGCGGCGGCGGAATCAGCGCCTATGTCCGCTCCGACGACCGCCAGTGGATCTATTATTACGCCCACCTAGATGCCTATGCGCCCGGTCTCCGCGAGGGCCAGCGCGTAGAGCGCGGCGCTCCGATCGGGACCGTCGGTTCCACCGGCAATGCCAATCCGGCCGGTCCTCACCTCCATTTCGCCGTCAACCGCATGGCTCCCGACGAGCCTTGGCACGAGGGCACGCCCGTCAATCCCTACCCGCTTCTTGCCGGAACAGGCGCCGCTCGCTAGAGCGCCGCATCAGTTTCCAGACAGCGAGCGGCTTATGAAGATCAGCGGCGTGGACATCCGTCCCGGCAACATCATCGAATATGAAGGCGGCATCTGGCGCGCCGTGAAGATCCAGCACACCCAGCCGGGCAAGGGCGGCGCCTATATGCAGGTGGAGCTGAAGAACCTTCGCGACGGCCGCAAGAACAATGTCCGCTTCCGCTCCGCCGAGACGGTCGAGCGGGTCCGGCTCGACACCAAGGACTTCCAGTTCCTGTTCGCCGACGGCGAGACGCTCACCTTCATGGACAAGGAGACGTACGAGCAGATCAACCTGCCGCGCGACCTCCTCGGCGACGCAGCGGCGTTCCTCCAGGACGGCATGGACGTCCTGATGGAGCTCTATGACGAAGAGCCGATCAGCGTTCAGCTGCCCGACACGATCGAAGCCACGATCGTCGAGGCCGACGCGGTGGTGAAGGGCCAGACGGCCTCGTCGAGCTACAAGCCGGCGGTCCTCGACAATGGCGTTCGAGTGATGGTGCCGCCGCACATCAGCTCTGGAACCCGGATCGTCGTCGACGTTTACGAGCAGACCTACGTCCGCCGCGCGGACTGAACTTAACCCCTCTCCCCTTCAGGGGAGAGGGATGTCGCGAAGCGACAGGGAGAGGGGGGAAGTGGAAACTCGACAGGGGGGGGG
>JAEZHP010000048.1 GCA_023416515.1 Pseudomonadota bacterium
CGCGCAAGCCGGCCGCGGGCGCGAGCCGCAAGACCGCATCGAGCAAGCCGGCCTCGGCGTCCACCAGGACCAAGGCGGGCACCACTGCCAAGCGCTCGAGCGGCGGCAAGTCGTCCGCCTCGAAGAGCGGCAGCAGCGCCGGCTCCGGCACCGCCCGCCGGCGCAAGTCGAACGCCGCTCCTTCGGGCGGCAACGAAGGCGGCGGCACCTCGACCACCTGAACCGAATCCGTCACCGGGATCTGATCCGGCACGACGTCACAAAGAAAAGCCCCCTCTCCGACTGGGAGAGGGGGCCGTTACTGGCTTCCGTTCCCGCCGCGGCGGGTTTGGAGCGAAAGGGTTAGCGGCAGCGGCGGCGGGCCATTCCGCGCTCGACCTCGCGGCCGATGAGAGCGCCCGCGGCGGCGCCGAGGATCGTGCCGACGTCGCGGTCGCGGCGGCCGGCGACCTCGCGGCCGATCAGCGCGCCGGCAGCGCCGCCGACGATCAGGCCGGTGGTGCCGTCCGGACGGCGGCAGCGATAGCGTCCGTCCTGCCCGCGCCAGGTCGGGCCGGTATAGTTGCCGGCGCGGTCGTAATAGCGCTGCGCCTGGGCGGGAGCTGCGGGCAGCGTCATCGCCACCGGAACCGTCATCGTCGCCGCGGCGACTGCCAGGGTCATCTTACGCATGTGAAACTCCATGTACTGCTGGCTTCCTGAACGGCCCGACTCTAGGAAGGGTTTCATTAACCCTGAACAACGTTCCAGCCATGTTTGGGCAAGGTACGCTGGACGCTGGCGCGCGCCGGGCCTAGAGGGACGGCCTTTCCGGACATGAAAAGGTTTGGTCTTGGCGAACGTCACCGTCATCGGCGGACAATGGGGCGATGAAGGCAAGGGCAAGATCGTCGACTGGCTCGCCAGCCGCGCCGACGTCGTCGCCCGCTTCCAGGGCGGCCACAATGCCGGCCATACTCTGGTCGTCGACGACCGCACCTACAAGCTCTCGCTGCTCCCGTCCGGGATCGTCCGAGGCACCCTTTCCGTCATAGGAAATGGCGTGGTTCTCGACCCTTGGGCGCTCAAGAAGGAGGTCGAGACCCTGAACGGCCAGGGCGTTTCGGTGACCCCCGAGACCCTTCAGATCGCCGACACCTGCCCGCTCATCCTGCCCTTCCACCGCGACCTCGACGCGCTCCGCGAGGACGCGTCCGGCAAGGGCAAGATCGGAACCACCCGCCGAGGCATCGGCCCGGCCTATGAGGACAAGGTCGGCCGCCGCGCCATCCGGGTCTGCGACCTCGCCCACCTCGGCGAGCTCGGGCCGCAACTCGACAGGCTGTGCGCTCATCACGACGCGTTGAGGGCCGGTTTCGGCGAGCAGCCGATCGACCGCGACCGGCTCGAGCGCGAGCTTGGCGAAATCGCCGACTTCGTCCTGCAATTCGCCCGCCCCGTCTGGATGACCCTCAACGAGGCGCGCCAGCGCGGCCGCCGGATCCTGTTCGAGGGCGCCCAGGGCGTTCTCCTCGACGTCGACCACGGTACCTATCCCTTCGTCACCTCGTCCAACACCGTGGCCGGAACCGCCGCGGCCGGCACCGGCCTCGGCCCGTCGGCCGCCGGCTTCGTGCTCGGCATCGTCAAGGCCTACACGACCCGGGTCGGCTCCGGCCCGTTCCCGACCGAGCTCGACGACGTCACCGGCCAGATGCTCGGCGAGCGCGGGCACGAATTCGGCACCGTCACCGGCCGCAAGCGCCGCTGCGGCTGGTTCGACGCGGTTCTGGTCCGCCAGTCCTGCGCGATATCAGGAGTCACCGGGATCGCTCTGACCAAGCTCGACGTTCTCGACGGCTTCGACGAGCTTCGAATCTGCACCGGCTATTGGCTCGGCGAGCAGCGCCTCGACCATTTCCCGGCGCATGCCGCGGACCAGGCCCGGGTGGAGCCGATCTATGAGGTCATGGCCGGCTGGGGCGAATCCACCGCCGGAGCGCGCAGTTGGGCCGATCTCCCGGCCCAGGCGATCAAATATATCCGCCGCGTCGAGGAGCTGATCCACTGCCCCGTGGCGCTCGTCTCGACCAGCCCCCAGCGCGAGGACACGATCCTCGTCCGCGACCCCTTCGCCGGCTGATAGATGACGAGCCGCGAGAGCACCTCGCTGTTCGGCCGCTCGGATTCGAGCAGCCGGCTCATTCGCCGCACCCTGAAGGACCGCGCCCTGCTCGGCGCCTTCTACGTCCTCAACGGTCCGTTCCTCGCCAAGAGCCTCTACGGTGGCAGCAAGAAGGCCAAGGGCGCCTTGCTCGAGCGGCTCGGACTGCCGCTCGACGCCCTGCCTCATACCGGCAGCTGGAAGGCGGATGTGGGCCTGCTCACCTTCCTCACCGACCATATCCTGGCCCATAAGCCCAAGGTCGTCGTCGAGTTCAGCGCCGGCGCCTCAACCCTGATCATCGCCAAGGCGCTCGAGAAAGCGGGGGTCGAGAACCCCATCTTCATCAGCTTCGAACAGCACCCCGACTTCGTCCAGAAGACCACCGACTGGCTCAGGGAGTTCGGCCTCAAGTCCGACATCCGCGTCGCTCCTCTGGCGCCGTCGCCGGGCGGTTGGCCGGGCCTGTGGTACAGCCACGACGAGCTGCCCGAGAATATCGATCTCATGCTGATCGACGGCCCGCACTGGGCGATCCACCCGTTCACTCGAGGCGCCGCGGCGACCTCGTTCGGAAAGATCGCTCCCGGCGGCACCGTGATGCTCGACGACGCCGCTCGTCCCGGCGAACGAATCGTCGCCCGCCGCTGGCGCCGAGCCTGGCCCGACTTCGACTTCAAGCTCCACCACCCCGGCAGCAAAGGCACGCTGGTCGGGAGGCGTAAGGGCTAATCTCTCCGGCGGCTTTAGACCGTCATCCGCTCCTCGAAGCCGGCGGGGACTTCGCCCTCCGCGGCTTCGACGTCGACTTCGGTGACCTTGGCGAGCTCGGGACCCTTCCAGCACAAGGTGGCGAGCTCGGTGATCCGCTCGGCCGGGCCTTTGACCAGCATTTCGACGCGTCCGTCATGGCGGTTGCGGACCCAGCCGGAAAGGCCGAGCCGGCGGGCGTGATCGACCGCCCACATCCGGAAGCTCACCCCCTGGACCCGCCCGTGGATGAAGATTCGCCGTATCGGCATAATCCTAGCCTCCCTAGCGCTGCTGAACCGCTCGCCCGCCTAAGGCCGGGACGCCCGGGATCAGGCCAGCGCGATGTCCGGCGCGTCCTCCGCCTTCATTCCGATGGCGTGATAGCCGCAATCGACATGGTGGACCTCGCCGGTCACTCCCGAAGCGAGGTCGGACAGCAGGTACAGCGCCGCACCGCCGACATCCTCGATGGTGACGTTGCGCTTGAGCGGGCTGTTCAGCTCGTTCCATTTCAGGATGTAGCGGAAATCGCCGATCCCGCTCGCGGCGAGGGTCTTGATCGGGCCCGCCGAGACGGCGTTGACCCGGATATTCTCGGGGCCGAGATCGACGGCAAGATATTTGACGCTGGTCTCGAGCGCGGCCTTGGCGACTCCCATCACGTTGTAATGGGGGATCACCTTCTCGGCGCCGTAATAGGACAGGGTCAGGATCGACCCGCCGTTCGGCATCATCGCCCGCGCCCGCCTGGTCACTGCCACGAAGCTGTAGGCCGAGATGTTCATGGTCAGCAGGAAATTGTCGAGGCTGGTGTCGACATATTTGCCGCGAAGCTCGTTCTTGTCGGAAAAGCCGATGGCGTGAACGAGGAAGTCGATCGTCGGCCAGCGCTCGCCGAGCTTGGCGAAGGCCGAGTCCAGCTCGGCCATGTCGCTGACGTCGCAGTTGATCAGGAGGTCGGAGCCGAGCTGCTCCGCGAGCGGGCGAACGCGCTTCTCCATCGCCTCGCCCTGGTAGGAAAAGGCCAGTTCGGCGCCCTGTTCGGCAAGTGCCTTGGCGATCCCCCACGCCAGCGAACGGTCGTTGGCGAGGCCCATGATCAGCCCGCGCTTCCCCTTCATCAAACCCGTCATGTCGTCTCCCGCTGCTCCTCGTCGCGGCTCGCTTCCGCTACGGCTTGCTTGGCTTCAGCCTCTTCCTCGGCCAATTGGCAAGCCACTTCGTTCGCCACCTCCTTGGCCTCCTCGGCTTTCTCCTCCTGGACGGCGGCGACCACGTCCTCATGCGTGGGCTCCGGCGTCTCCGCAAGCGCGGCGTTCAATTCGGCGCCGATCACCACTCCGAAGCCGATCAGGAAGAAGAACAGCAAGGCGATCGCCACCCCGGCGAGGCTTCCGTAAGTGAGGTCGTAGCCGCCGAGCGCCGCAAGCGCCTCCGGAAGCAGCGCGGTGATAAGCACCCACCAGCCGGCGACGAAGGCGGCGCCCGGCCATTTCGGGCAGCCCTTGGCCCGGTAGCGGCCCGGGGTCAGGGCCCAGAACAGCAGGTAGAGCGCTCCGAACAGCACCAGCGCCGGGACCACCCGGAACAGCGTGACCAAGCCGACGAAGTCCTGCGCCCAGCTAATTTGGGCGAGGACCAGCCGCTGGACGCTCGACAGCGCCACCGACACGCTCAGCGACAGCATGATGGCAACCACCGCGGCGACGATCATTCCCGCCGAAGCCAGCCGATATTCCCAGAAAGGGGTGCAGGTGGTCACTCCGTAGGAGCGCCGGATGATGTCGCGGATGGTCTCGATGAAGCTTCCCGCCGTCCACAGTCCGATCAGCGCGCCGACCCACAGGAGCGTGCCGGATCGCGCCGCGATCACGTCGGCGATCGGCTGGCGAAGGACGTCGGCGACGGTGGGCGGCATCGTCTCGAGCACCGCCTGAAGAGTCTGCAGCCCGCCCTCGCTCTGGCCGAGCAGGCGGGTCACCGCCGCGGCGACGATGATGAACGGGAAGATCGACAGGATCGACAAATAGGCGAGGTTGCCGGCGTGGATGAAGCCGTCGTTATAGACGCCTACCGCCACCCGCTTGGTGATGACCCACGCCCGCGCGCGCTGCTCCGCGCGTGTGCGCGTTCGGCGCCCGCCATGGGCTTTTTCGAGTGCTGCGGCCTTGAGCCGTGCCTCGGGACTTTCGGACGAAAGCGACGGGTCCACGCCTGCTAGACGCCCAAGCCCGACCTCGGGTTGCTCCGGCCCTTTGCGTCCCAGCTCTCGACGAAGGCTTTCAGAGCCGAGTCATCCTTCGGAATCTCGACCATCAGGGTGACGAGCTGATCGCCGCGTTGCCCGTCCTTGCCGGTGAAACCCTTGCCCTTGAGCCGGAGCGTTCGGCCCGATGTGGAGCCCGCAGCGATGCCCATCATCACCGCGCCGTCGACCGTCGGCACCTTCACCTTGGCGCCGAGCACGGCCTCGTCGAGGCTGATCGGCAGGTCGAGGCGGATATTGTCGCCGTCGCGCTTGAAGAAGCGGTGCGGCTGGATCTGGATCGTGACGATGGCGTCGCCGTTCCCCCCGGGCCCTGGCTCGCCCTGGCCCGCGAGGCGAATCTTGGTGCCGTCCTCGACGCCCTTGGGAAGCTTGATGTCGAGCGTCTTGCCGCCCTTCAGGATGACCCGCTGCTCCTTGAGCTGGGCGGCGTCCGTGAACGGCACTTCCAGGCGATAGGCGACGTCGCCGCCCTTGGGCGCCGAGCGACGCCCTCCGCCGAAGCCGCCGAACCCGCCGGAGCGGCCGCGGGCGCCGGTGAACAGGCCCTCGAACAGGTCGGAAAGGTCCGGCGCCTCGGCGCCGCCCGCCTGGCCGAAATCGAAGTCCGGTCCATTGGGCCCGCGCCGGAATCCGCCCGCGCCCGGCCCGGCGCCGGCTCCGCCGCCGAAGCCGAACGGCATCCGCGGATTGCCGTCCTCGTCGATTTCGCCGCGGTCGTAGCGGGCGCGTTTATCCTTGTCGGTGAGGATGTCGTAGGCTTGGGCCACCTTGGAGAAGCGCTCGGTCGCCTTGGGATTGTCCTTGTTGCGGTCCGGGTGAAGCTCCTTGGCGAGCTTGCGATAGGCCTTCTTGATCTCAGCCTCGTCCGCGCCCCGCGCCACGCCCAGTGTCGAATAAAGGTCCGCCATCGCAGCGTTCGTTCTCTACTCCGTTCGAAATGTCCAGCATGACGGTGGGAAGGGGGGAGATTTGCTCCTTGGAGTCATCCCGGCGGAAGCGGGGACCTATGGACACCGCGACATTCGAAAAGGGACCGACAGCCTCGCCTTACTCGCGAGCGTCAGAGCTCATGGGTCCCGGCTTTCGCCGGGATGAATCGTTGAGAGCAAGCGGCTCGAACCCTAGCATCGTGACTGCAAGGTCATCCCAGAAAGGATTACCCGTTTCGATCAGCGCGATCTTCCAGTCGCGCTTCCATTCCTTGATCCGCCGCTCGCGCACGATCGCGTTCGATATGTCGTCATATTCCTCAAACCAAACGAGCCGCGCGACCCCATAGCGGCTCGTGAAGCCGGGGATCAGGCCATCACGGTGCTGATAGATGCGCTGCGGCAGATCGGTGGTCGACCCGGTGTAGAGCGTTCCATGCCGACGACTGGCGAGAATGTAGCAATAGCCCGCCATAGTGCTCCCCCCACGGAGTCTTCCCGGCGAAAGCCGTGACCCATGAACGCAAAGCCACTCCAACCTGCTGCCAACCCCTCGCTTCATCCGCGAAATGCGGGAGATCATGGGTCCCGGCTTTCGCCGGGGTGACTCCGATCTCTTACTCCGCCGCTTGGGCCAAATGCCACTCCGGCGGCTGTTCGAGGCCGCGCAGGCGCTTCTCCTCCTCGAACAGATAATCGCGGACCATCGGCACCGCGTCGCGGCGCTTCACATATTGGAGCTGCCAGTTGACCAGGCTGCCGTGGATGAAGCTGCTCTCGGCGCCGGCAAGGTAGAATTGCCACATCCGGTAGAAGCGCTCGTCGTAGAGCTCGACGATCTCCTCGCGCGCTGCGACCGTTCGCCTGTACCATTCCTCCAGGGTCAGGGCGTAGTGGTAGCGCACCGCCTCGACGTCGCTGACGATGAGCCGGTTCTTCTCCGCCTCGGTGACCAGCTCCGACAGGGCGGGGATGTAGCCGCCCGGGAAGATGTATTTGCGGGTGAACTTGTCGGTCGTGCCCGGCTCGCCCATCCGCCCGCAGCAGTGCGACACCATCACCCCGTCGTCGGCGAGAAGCTCGCGGGTCTTCTGGAAGAAGCCCGGATAATGGGGCTGCCCGAGATGCTCGATCAGGCCGACGCTGATGATCCGGTCGAACGGACCCTCGACGTCGCGATAGTCCATCAGCTCGAACTTGACCCGATCGGCGACTCCCGCGGCCTCCGCCCGCTCCTTGCAGAAGGCGATCTGGTCGGGCGCCAGAGCGACCCCGAGCACATCGACGTCATAATGGCGGTGGAGGTAGAGCGCGAGGCCGCCCCAGCCGCAGCCGATGTCGAGAATGCGCATTCCAGGCTTGATGTGAAGCTTGGCCGCGAGATGCGCCTTCTTGTCGAGCTGCGCCTTCTCGAGACTGTCCTTGGGGTCGAGATAATAAGCGCAGGTGTACTGCCGGTCCTCGTCGAGGAAGAGCTCATAGAGCCGCCGGGTCATGTTGTAGGTATGCTCGGCGTTGCGCCTCGACTTGGCCTTCCAATTGACGCTGTCGAGCTTCGCGGCGCTGGTCTCGACGACCTTTCGAAGCAGCCCCTTGGGCTTGAGCGCTTCCTCGCCGCTGCCCGCCGGAGCGTTGGAATGGACGAGCAGGATGAGGTCGCGGATGTCGCCCTCGATCACGTCCATCCGCCCGTCCATATAGACTTCGGCGGCGCCGACCTGCGGGTAGCGGACGATATGGGCGACGGCGCTCTTGTCGTTGATGCGGATCTTGACCGGGCTCTTGCCGGCGACCGGAGCGCCGTAGCGATATTCCTTGCCGTCATGGTCGACGACGATCAGCTCGCCCTGCTTCACCACGCGCGTCAACAGCTTGTCGAGCAACCACATACCCGCCTCAGCTCCTCTCCAAAGCGCGGCCGTTCGTCCCGGTCCGCAGGCCGCGACAGGATAGGCCATCGCCGCTCAAGTGCAACATGGCCCGGCTCGACCCAGGGCGGCACGCACGCTAGACGCAGGCCCATGACCGATCCCCTCGCCCTGTTCGACGAATGGCTCGCCGAAGCGCGGGCCAGCGAGCCGAATGATCCCGAAGCGATGGCGGTGGCGACGGTGGGGGAGGGCGGCCGGCCCTCCGTCAGGATGGTGCTCTTGAAGGGGCACGGAGCCGGCGGCTTCGTCTTCTACACCAACCAGCAAAGCCGGAAGGGCGAGGAGCTCGCGGCCAATCCCAGCGCGGCCTTGCTGTTCCACTGGAAATCGCTCCGCCGCCAGGTCCGGATCGAGGGCAGGGTGGTTCCGGTCGAAGCGGCCGAGGCGGACTCCTATTTCGCCACCCGCGGCCGCGACAGCCAGCTTGGTGCCTGGGCCTCCCAACAGTCGCGTCCGCTCGCCAGCCGCGCGGAGTTCGAGGCCCGCTACGAGGAGATGCGCGCCCGTTTCGAGGGCGATGACGTTCCCCGCCCGCCGCACTGGTCGGGCTATCGTGTCACCCCCGAACGCATCGAGTTCTGGAACGACCGCGCCCATCGCCTGCACGAGCGCCGCCTGTTCGTCCGTGACGGTTCCGGCTGGAGCGAGGGCCTGCTCTACCCATGAGCGAGGCCTCGACACGGGCAAGCGCGACGCGCAACGCGGCGCTCGCAAGCGTCGCCACCGCGCTCTTCCTTCTTGGCCTGAAGGCCTGGGCCACCGCCGCGACCGGATCGGTGGCGATGCTCGGCTCGCTGATCGACAGCGGCCTCGATCTCATCGCCTCGCTGGTCACCTTGTGGGCGGTGCGGATCGCCGCCGAGCCCGCCGACCACGACCACCGCTTCGGCCACGGCAAGGCGGAGGCGCTCGCGGCCCTGTTCCAGGTCGGCTTGATCGCGGTCTCGGCGATCGGGATCGCCTGGCGCGCAATCCAGCGGCTGATCGCGGGAGCGGCGCCCACCGATGTCGAATATGGCATCGGGGTCAGCATCGCCGCGATCGTCGCGACCCTCGCGCTCACCACCTACCAGCGCAGCGTCATCCGCCGAACCGGCTCGGTCGCGATCAGCGCCGACAACGTCCATTATCAGTCGGACCTCCTGCTCAACGGCGCGGTCATCGCGGCGCTTGTGCTGGAACGCTATGTCGGCCTCGCCGGCGCCGATCCGCTGTTCGGGATCCTCATCGCCGCCTGGCTCGCGTTCGGCGGCTTCCGCGCCTCCCGCGAAGCGATCAACCAGCTGATGGACCGCGAATGGCCCGAGGAGCGCCGCCGCGCCTTCGCCGCCGCGACCGACCATCCGGCCAACCGCGGCACCCACGACCTTCGCACCCGAACCAGCGGCGCCCACGAATTCGCCCAGTTCCACATCCGCGTCCGTCCCGACATGACGGTGGTCGAGGCGCATCACGTGATGGACGAGATCGAGGCGAAGCTGGCGACCGAATTCCCCGGGGTCGAGGTGCTCATCCACGTCGATCCCGAGCACCAGATCGACGAGCCCGGCAACGCGCTCGTCGAGAAGAACGAGATCCACGCCAGCGCGAGCGGAGACTGAAGATCATGGAACTGCGCCTCGTCCAGGTCGACGCCTTCGCCGACCGCCCTTTCACCGGCAATCCGGCCGCGGTGATGCCGCTCGACGAATGGCTGCCGGACGACACGCTCCAGGCGATCGCTCTCGAAAACAACCTCAGCGAAACCGCCTTCACCATTCCGGACCCGACCGGGGAGGCGGATTACGAGCTTCGCTGGTTCACTCCGGCGACCGAGGTCGTCCTGTGCGGCCACGCCACCTTGGCGAGCGGCCACGTCCTCATCGACAGCGCCCGCGAGACCGGCCGCATCCTTTTCCGCACCCGCAAGGCCGGAATGCTGGAGGTCGCCCGCGACGGCGACCGCTATGCGATGTCGCTTCCCAACTGGAAGCCGGAGCCCAAGCCGCTTCCGCGAATCCTCGCCGCGCTCGGAATCGACGCGGTCGAGACCCTCTGGCACCCGAACCGCTACGGCCTCGTGATCGTCGAGAATGAGGAGATCGTCCGAGCCGCCGATCCCGACATCGCCGCGCTCGCCGCGGAGGGGGACGTCCTCACCATCGTGAGCGCACGCGGCCGCGACACCGATTTCGTCAGCCGGGTCTTCGCGGCCGGCGCCGGAATTCCCGAGGACCCGGTCACCGGCTCGGCCCACGCCGTCGCGGCGCCCTACTGGGCCGAGAAGCTCGGCCGCGACGAGCTCACCGCCTATCAGGCAAGCAGGCGCGGCGGCCACCTCACTTGCCGGATCGAAGGCGACAGGGTCATCGTTGGCGGCCAGTGCGTCACCGTCCTCGAAGGCGTGATGCAGATCTAAGACCTAATTCTCCCTGTCGCCGAAGGCGATGGGGAGGGGGACCATGCGAAGCATGGTGGAGGGGCCCGGCGCGAAACTCGGACCGCCCCTCCACCCCTCGCTTCGCGAGCGGTCCCCCTCCCCATGAGGCTTCGCCTCACAGGGAGGATTGTTCTCTACCGAACCAAAATCCGGCCCCGCATCCCGAGCGCGGTGTGGAAGGTATGGGTGCACCTCAGCCGATAATTGCCCGCTCGCGGCACCAGGGCGACGTCGACCGTGGTCCCGCCATGGACCTCGACCTCGCCGTCGACCACCTTCGCCCGGTCCGCCGGCCTGACCTGCGCCGCTCGAAAGAAGTCGCGCGCGGCGAAATTGTGGCCCCCGCCGCTGGCATTGTGGAGCCGAAGCACCACCGGCCGGCCGGCCGGAAGAACGATCTCCTCGGGGGTGAAGTCGAAGCTCGACAGGCTCACCGGAACGACGGTGGCGCCGGCCCACTGGTCCTGGGCCTGCGCCGGCCCGGTGAGTGCGGCCAACGCGATCAGCAACGCGAATTTACGCATCCGACCCTCCTTCCAGAAGGGCCTTCAGCTTAGCAAAATCGCGCCCTCTCAGCCAGCGGAAGGCGAGGCCTGGCCGCTCGTCGCCGCGATCCAGCGGTCGATCTCCGCCTCGAGCACGTCGAGCGGCACCGATCCGTTGCGAAGCACCGCGTCGTGGAACTGGCGGATGTCGAAACGGTCGCCCAATGCCCGCTCGGCGCGCTGGCGAAGCTCGATGATCTTCAGCCGCCCGATCATGTAGCCGAGTGCCTGGCCAGGCCAGCTGATGTAGCGATTGACCTCGGCATCGATATTGGCCGCCGACAGCGCCGTATTCTCGGTCATGAACGCGACTGCTCGCGCCTTGTCCCAGCCCATCGCGTGGATCCCGGTGTCGACCACCAGCCGCGACGCCCGCCACATCTGGTAGGACAGTTCGCCCATGCGTTTCTCGGGCGTGTCGTAGATGCCCATCTCGCGCCCAAGGCTCTCGGCATAGAGGCCCCAGCCTTCGGTGAAGGCGGTGTAGCTGGTGAAGTTGCGGCGGAACGGCGCAAGCTCGAGCTCCTGCTGGAGCGCGATCTGCAGATGGTGGCCGGGCGCCGCCTCGTGAGCGCTCAGCGCGGGGATCTCCCACAAGGGCCGCTGGTCGAGCTTGGAGGTGTTGACGAAATAGGTGCCCGCGATCCCCGCCTCGGGAGAGCCGGAGCTGTAATAGGCCGTCGTGGTCCCCGGTGCGATCTCCGCCGGGATTGGCCGCAACGTATAGGGCAGGCGCGGAAGCCGCCCGAACAGCCGCGGCAGGTGGCCGTCGATGATCCGGGTCACATAGGCGCTCTCGCGAAGCAGCTGCTCCGGGGTCGTCGCATAGTAACGCGGGTCGGTTCGAAGCGCCTGGATGAAGGCCTCGCGGGTCGGGTGGCCGGCCTCGCGCGCCACCTGGTCCATCTCGCCCCGGATCCGCTCGACCTCGCGCATTCCGATCGCGTGAATCTGCTGAGGGGTGAGGTCGGTGGTCGTGAAGCTGCGCGCGAGGAAGCGGTAATAGTCCGCCCCGCCGCGTTGAGCCGAAACGCTATCGGTGCGCGCGCAGTGCGGCAGATATTGGGTCCGGAAATACTCCGCGTGACGCCGATATTCCGGGTTCACCACGGTCGTGATCAGGGTTCGGGCGCGCTCCTGCATCGCGGTCCACTCCGCCGCCGGAATGGTCGCCGGCCGCTCGCGCGTGAACGGCGCGTAGAAGCGCGACTGGGTCACGTCCTGGGTGATCACGCCCGAGATCGTGCCCTCGTAATTGGTCAGCACCGAGCAGGGCAGGACATAGCCGCCGCGGACCGCATTGGCGGTGATGTCGAGCGCCGCTCGGTTGAGCTGCGGATAGGCCGCGAGCCGGGCGAGATAGGATTCGAAGTCGGCTCGATTGCGCAGCGGCACGTCGTCGGCGAGGCCGGCGAATTCCTGGTGCCAGCCATAATAGGTGGTGAACAGCATGTCGCGCTGGGGGAATCGGTTGCCCTCGACCTGCTCGGCGAGGTCCCGGATCAGGATGGCTCGGTTGACCCGGTCCTCGTCGCTGAGCGTGCCTTCCGGGATCCGCTGGAGCCGCTCGAGAAAGGCCTGGGCCTCGCGGGCTCGGCGGTCGCGCGCCGCTGGGCTGATGTCGCGCAGCCGGCTGTCATAGTCGCGCACGCCGAGCCGCGTCGCCGACACTGGGTTCTCGCGGAGCAGCCACTGATAATGTTCCTGCATCAGCGCGTGGAGGTCGTCGGCGGGGGCGGCGGCGGCCGGCGCGGCGATGAGCAGCGAGGCGGCGATCAGGAATGCGCGCAAGGCAGGTCTCCGGTGATGGGTCGCCCGGACCCTAGCGCCGCCTCCTGCCGCCGCAAAGCCATGGCTTTGGGCGCCGGCCCGGCCCATGCTATGCCCCAGCTGAAAGGAGCCCTCGAATGGCCGACAAGAAGAAAAAGAAGAATGCCGCCAAGGCTCCGAAGGAGATCGCCGGAATCAAGATTCCAAAGCCGCTGCGCGAGCCCGCGGCGCAGATCCTGAAGGCGGTTCAGAGCCCGGTCTTCGCCGACGTTGCCGCCGCCGCCCTGCTCAGCGCCGCAGCGGCGCTTCAGGAGAATAAGAAGGGCGCATCCTCCTCGAACGAACCTGGCGCGCCGCGGACCGGCAAGAGCAAGGCCGTCGCCGCCACGACCGCCGGAGCGCTCGGAGCGATGCTCGCGACTAAGGCGATCGAAGGAGTCAGCAAGCTCGCCGCCGAGAAGGCGCAGGCAGGCAATGGCGCCACCCCCGCGGGAAGCGGCAGGGCGAAGAAGAAAAGCTAGAGGCTCAGGCTGGCCGGCTGTGCGCGGGCGGGGTGAAGCTACGCGGAATCACCACCGGCCGATATTCGCTGAAGTGGCCGGTGCGATATTCCTCGATCTGCTGGCGGTAGAGCTCGGCGAGTTCGCGATGCGCCTCGCGCGCGGCTCCGGTATCCGCATGCTCCGCGCGAACGCGCTCGATCTGTTCGCGGTGCAGATAGTAATTGAGGTCCATTCCGAGCTCCATCGACGAACGAGCGTGACGCGCTTCCCTTATCCCTGTTGAGCGCCGCGGGGCGGACTCCCCACAACGGGACTCGGCTTACCACAATCGCGCCGCAATCGCCATTGCGGCGATCCGCAGGTCCGGGCTCAGCCGCTCCGCTGCTGCGGCGGGACGATCGCCTCTGCGGCGCATTGCTGGGCGGCAGCGCTGTCTTCCGGGGTCGGCCGGTAGGAGCGCAGCTCCGCCGCGCTCTTGCCCTCCATCAGCCGGTCGATCGAGCAATTGCACAGCCGGGTCGCGTCGAGCCCCTGCGGAAGCCCGCCGGTCCGTGCCTGCTGGACGCAGGCGCCGACCGCGGTCTCCCGCCAACGCTGCCGGAACTGGTCTTCCGACTGGCATCCGGGAAGCATCGCAGCGAGCAGGACCAGGCTGAGCATCGAACGCATCCGCAACTCCTTTCAGGCGAAAGGGAACGGCACGGCGGGCGAGCGGTTCCGGTCCACGGAGACTGATTGGCCGAGCAAAATCCTCTTCATCGCGCGCCCCACCGCGACGATTTCCCGGGTGAGGGCGCCGCGCGCGGCACCGCTCGGCTGGAAGCGTTCGCCGACGCCGTCTTCGCGATCGCCTTCACGCTTCCCATCGTCGAGATCAAGGTTCCGCACGGCGACGAGCCCTTGGCCGCCCAGCTTGCCGAGCTTTGGCCCTCCTACCTGGCCTATGCCATCTCCAGCCTGGTGATCGGCATCTACTGGATCCACCATCATTTCTCGGGCGCGATCTACCGAACCAGCGGCCACTGGTTCAACGTCGCGACCGTTCTGTTCCTGACCGCCATCGGCTTCATCGACTTCCCCGCCCGGGCCTTCGCCGAGCATCTTCCCAACCCGCAGATGCGCGAATCCGCCGCGATCTTCTTCGTCGCGAGCCTCACCGTCACCGGGATCACTTGGTGGATCAAATGGAAGGTCGGCCGGGCCCGCGGCCATGTCGATGTCCGGCTCGAGCCCCATTATGTCGACCGGCTCAACCGGCGCTACAACGTCTCGACCGCCCTCCTGATCGCCGCCGCGGGCCTCGCGCTGGTTCGCTGGGAGGCGGGCCTCGCGCTCGCTTGCGCGGTGACCCTATTCTACATCTTCGCGCCGCCGACCCCGGTCTATATCGAGGAGGCTCCGGTCGTCGAAGGCGAGGAATAGCCGCTAGGTCGTCGGCTGCGCTCCCGGCTCGCAGGTATAGACGATCCCGCGGGTCTCCCCGTCGGTGCACTGGCTCGCCGGAGTGCTCTTGTAGCTGCACCAGGCTGCCGAGCCGTTGCGGTGGCTCTCGCCGTCCCAGCACACCGCCGTCGCCCAGGCGCGGTTGCACATCGCCGCCACCGGCTCGGCTCCGTCGCTCCGCCCGGTGTCGTTCCCTTCGCACCCGCCGATGCCGACGCGCACCCAGCGGTTCTGCGCCGGGGCAGCCGGCGCGGCGCGCGCCTGGTTGTTGGCCGAGGCCTCCTGCCTGTCGCCCGAACAGGAGGCGACGCCCGCTCCGGCGAACGCGATCAGCACCGATGTCATGATGGAAATCCGAAGCGACATGGCCGCTCTCCTTCCGTCATCGAAACTACGCCTTTCGACGAGTCGTGACAATGACGCGAAATGGCCGTGACTTGACTTTGTGCGCCGCAACATCCACTTGGCTTTCCAGGCGAGGCGTCATGCAGCGTGAACAGGACCCCATCTGAAAAGGGTGTCCGGGCTCCGTTTCGTCACTTTTAAAGGCTTTCCCTTTTCACGCGGGTTGGCAGAACCCGCCGCGTTTCGCGCGCCGTTCTGGCTGCGCGGCCGCCGCACATTTCGTGAGTTTTCATGACCATTACGTTCGAATCCCTCGGGCTCTCGCAGCCCGTTCTCCAGGCGCTCGCGCTGAAGGATTATACCCAGCCGTCCCCGATCCAGGCGCAGGCGATCCCGACCCTTCTCCAGGGCCGCGACCTGCTCGGAATCGCCCAGACCGGCACCGGCAAGACCGCCGCCTTCATGCTTCCGTCTATCGACCGCCTGAGCGGCGCCCGCCGGCCGCAGTCGCGCACCTGCCGGATGCTCGTCCTCGCTCCGACCCGCGAGCTCGCCAGCCAGATCGCCCAGAGCGCCCGTGACTACGCCAAGTTCACCCCGCTCAACGTCGCGACGGTGTTCGGCGGGACCTCGCTCCACAAGAACCGCCAGGATCTCGCCCGCGGCGTCGACGTCCTCGTCGCCACTCCAGGCCGACTGCTCGACCTCATCGACCAGGGCGCTCTCAGCCTTTCCAAGCTCGAGATCCTCGTCCTCGACGAGGCCGACCAGATGATGGACCTCGGCTTCATCCACGCGCTTCGCCGCATCGTCGCGATGCTCCCGCGCGACCGCCAGACCCTGTTCTTCTCGGCGACCATGCCCAAGACGATCCGCGATCTCGCCGACAAGTTCCTGCGCGATCCCGCCGAGGTGAAGGTCACGCCCGAGGCGACCACCGCCGAGCGGGTCACCCAATTCGTCACCTTCTGCAACCAGGGTGAGAAGCAGGCGCTTCTCACCCTGACGCTCAAGGCGACGACGATCGACCGCGCCCTCATCTTCACCCGCACCAAGCACGGCGCCGACCGGGTCGTCCGCCAGCTCGCCGCCAGCGGAATCGCTGCCAACGCGATACACGGCAACAAGAGCCAGCCTCAGCGCGAGCGCGCCCTCGGCGAGTTCCGCAAGGGCACCGTTCCGATCCTGGTCGCGACCGACATCGCCGCGCGCGGAATCGACGTCAGCGGCGTCAGCCACGTGTTCAACTTCGAGCTTCCCAACGTTCCAGACCAATATGTCCACCGCATCGGCCGCACCGCGCGTGCCGGCAACAACGGCATCGCGATCGCCTTCTGCTCCGACGAGGAGCGCGGCGACCTTCGCGGGATCGAGAAGCTGATCCGTCAGCGCATCGAGATCCTGCCGCCGCCCGCCGGCCTCGCCGCCGAAGCCGCGCGCATCAAGGCGACCCGTCCGGCACAGCCGCCTGCCGGCGAGCGCCAGGAGCGCAACGAGCGCCCGCGCCACGAGCAGCGC
>JAEZHP010000171.1 GCA_023416515.1 Pseudomonadota bacterium
CATCTACAGGGCCATCGGCCGCGAAGAAGCCGCGATCCGCGCCAATCCGCGAAGCGCCAACGATCCGGTCATAGCGAGCATGTTCGGGCTGCTTCGCTGAGCGCGCACCCAAAGGGCTGAGCTCCCCACTCGCGCCGGCCGCCACCCCTCGTTAGAAGGGCGCCAACCCTTTCCAAGCGAGGCACGCTCTACATGAAATTCTTCGTCGACACCGCCGACACCGCCGAGATCCGCGACCTGGCCGAGACCAGCCTTCTCGACGGGGTCACGACCAATCCCTCGCTGATCCACAAGGCGGGGCGCGATTTCCTCGAGGTGGTGAAGGAAATCTGCGCGATCGTCCCCGGACCGGTGTCCGCCGAGGTGGTCGCGCTCGATCACGAAGGCATGATGCGCGAGGCTGAGATCGTCCGGAAGATCGCCGACAATATCGCGGTCAAGGTGCCGCTGACCATCGACGGCCTCAAGACCTGCAGGAAGCTCACCGCCGACGGCACCATGGTCAACGTCACGCTCTGCTTCACCGCGAACCAGGCCTTGCTCGCGGCCAAGGCGGGTGCGACCTTCATCTCGCCCTTCGTCGGGCGGCATGACGATGTGGGGTTTGCCGGCATGGACCTGATCGCCGACATCCGCACCATCTACGACAATTACGCCTTCGACACCCAGATCCTCGTCGCTTCCGTCCGTAACCCGGTGCACGTGCTCGAGGCCGCCAAGATCGGCGCTGACGTCATGACGGCGCCTCCGTCCGTGATCCGCCAGCTGTTCAAGCACCCGCTCACGGACAGCGGCATCAAGGCCTTCCTCGACGATTGGGCCAAGACCGGCCAGGCCATCGGCTGACCAGTTCCTCCCGGTCGCCGAAGGCGATTGGGAGGGGACCCCGAAGGCGGTGGAGGGGCTTGGCACAGTCTCGAACAGCCCCTCCACCACGCGCTTCGCGAGCGGTCCCCCTCCCCATGAAGCTTCGCTCCACAGGGAGGAAAAACGAACATCGCATCTTAACCATGATCGGCGTAAGCTCGGCCTGATGGGAACGGTGTTGAGCTTCGAGGATCATGCGCTTGCGACGCTTCGCGCGCGCATTGCCGCGGCCGAGGAAGCCAATCAGGACCTCATCGCCTTCGCCCGTGGCCATTCGGGCGCGGTCGCCTCGATCCACGAGGCGGTGCTCGCGGTGATCGAGGCCGAGGGGCTCGACCATCTCATCCACATCGTCACTCAGGAATGGCCGCAGATGCTCGGCCTCGACGCGGTGGCGATGGCCCTGTTCGCCGGCGACACCGGCCTTCGCGCCGACGCCTCCGGTCTCCAGTTCGTCGAGCCGCGCGTGATCGCGCGCTCGATCGAGGGCATCGACGGCGTCGTCCTTCGGGCCACCGAGCGCGGCCACCCCCTGTTCGGCCCTGCCTGCGAGCTCATCCGGGCCGAGGCGCTGGTCACGCTCAAGGCCAAGCCGCCTCTTCCCAACGGCCTTCTCGCGCTCGGCCAGCGCGGCGGCCAGGGCTTCGAGACCCGGCACGGCTCGGAGCTTCTCCTCTTCCTCGGCGCAGTCCTGACCCGTTGCCTGGACCGGTGGCTGATCCCCTGACCGGCTCGCCGGCGCGGGCGCTGGCTTCACGCTGGCACGACCATCTCCTCAAGGAACGCCGCCGCTCCGTCCACACGGTTCGCGCCTATGTCGCGACCGCCCACCGACTGATCGATTTCCTTGAGCGGCATCTCGGCGGCGCCGTCTCCTCGACGGCCCTTCGCGAGCTCAGCTCGGCGGACCTGCGCGCCTTCCTCGCCGTGCGGCGCTCGCAGGGGATCGCCAACAGCTCGGCGGCGCGAGAGCTTTCGGCCGCACGCGCCTTCCTCTCCTTCGCCGCTGCGGAAGCCGGCGAGCAGGCCAATGTCCCCCGCCTCAAGGGGCCCAAGCAGTCGCGAACCGTTCCGCGCCCGATTGCGCCCGACGACATGGTGCGTCTCGCCGAGGAAGCCGCGGACAACGCGTCCGAACCCTGGATCGGGGCGCGCGACTGGGCGATCCTTCTGCTTCTCTACGGAGGCGGGCTTCGAGTAGCCGAGGCGCTCGGCCTCACGGGCGCCGCTCTGCCGCTTGGCGACGTGCTCACCTTCACCGGCAAGCGCGCCAAGACCCGGCGCGTACCTCTCCTCCCGCAGGTGCGCGAGGCGATCGAGCGGTATGTCCAACTCTGTCCCTACGGCACCTCTCGCGACGAGCCGCTGTTCCGCGGCGCTCGCGGCGGTCCGCTCAATGGCGAGATGGTGCGCCGGGCCGTTCGCAACGCCCGCCGCAACCTGGGGCTGGGGGAGCGGACCACGCCGCACGCGTTGCGCCACAGCTTCGCAACCCACCTGCTCGGCCGCGGCGCCGATTTGCGCGCTCTTCAGGAGCTGCTCGGCCATGCCAGCCTCAGCTCGACCCAGATCTACACGGCGGTCGACACCGCCCATCTGCTGGACGTCTACCGCAACGCCCATCCGCGCGCTTGAGACGAGAGGTCGGCCCTAGCCGCGTTTCTTCTGCCGGCGGTTCCAGGTGGCTTGGCGGTATACGTACATCACGACGATCAGGATGAAGATGCCCGACGAGACCGGGCCCAGCACCTTGTCAACGTCTTTAAACGCCGAGCCGAGGAGGAAGCCCGCGGCCGCCAGTGCGGCGCTGAAGATCGCTGTGCCCATGCCCGACCAGATCAGGAAGCGGAGCAGCTGCATTCGGGCAAGCCCGGCGGGGAATGAGATGACCGATCGGATCGTCGGCACCAGCCGGCCGACGAAAACCAGCACTCCGCCCCACCGTCCGAACGCTTTCTGCACGCGCTCGATGTCGCACCAGTCGAGGGTCAGCCAGCGGCCGTGGCGCCTCACCCACAGCCTGAACTTGCCCTCGCCGAGCGACGCTGCGACGATGAACCAGAACAGGTTGCCGACCATCGCTCCCGCGGTCCCGGCAATCGCAACTCCCGCGAGCGTCATGTCGCCTGTCGCGGCCCGTGCGCCGGCCACCGGCATGATCACTTCGGAGGGGATTGGGGGGAAGACCGTCTCGAGCAACATCAGGGTGAAGATCCCCGGGTAACCTGCCCAGTCGATGAAATCGATGATCCAGCGGTCCATTCAGCGGACCCTGGCTTCGATGGCGTCCCAGATTCGGCCCGCGGTGTCGGTGCCGTTGAACTTGTCGATCGCGACGATTCCGGTCGGCGAGGTGACGTTGATCTCGGTCAGCCACTTGCCGCCGATCACGTCGATCCCGACGAAGATGAGCCCGCGCGCCTTGAGCTCCGGCCCGAGCGCCGCGCAGATCTCGAGCTCGCGCTCCGTCAGCTCGGTCTTGGCCGCCTTTCCGCCGACGGCGAGGTTGGAGCGGATCTCCCCCGCGCCCGGAAGCCGATTGACCGCGCCGGCGACCTCGCCGTCGACCAGAACGATCCGCTTGTCACCCTCGACGATCTCCGGGAGGAAGGCCTGGACCATGTGAGGCTCGCGATAGGCGGTGTTGAACACCTCGATCAGCGAAGACAGATTGGCGCCGTCGCGGCCGATCTTGAAGATCGCCTTGCCGCCATTGCCATGGAGCGGCTTCACGACGATTTCGCCATGTTCCTCAAGGAATTCGCGGGCGACGCTAAGCGAGCGTGTGATCACGGTCGGCGGCATGAAGCGGGCGAAATCGAGCACCCACACCTTCTCGGGCGCGTTTCGCACGCTGGCCGGATCGTTCACCACCAGGGTCTGGCCCTGGATCCGCTCCAGCAGGTGCGTCGCAGTGATGTAGCCGAGGTCGAAGGGCGGATCCTGCCGCATCAGCACGACGTCGGTGTCGCGGCCGAGGTCGAGGATGACGAACTCGCCCAGGGTGAAGTGATTGCCCGGCTCCGGCCTCACCTCGACCGGATAGGCGCCCGCATAGACGCGCCCGTCGTGATAGGTGAGATCCTCCGCCCGGTAGTAGAACAGCCTGTGCCCGCGCGCCTGCGCGCTGAGCATCAGCGCGAAGGTCGAATCCCCCGCGATATTGATCGTTTCGAGCGGGTCCATCTGGACCGCGACGGTGAGGGACATGGAAGCTCCTGGACCGGGACTGGCGCCATGTAGGGGCGCGGGCGCTCGAAGTCACCCGATCCAGGCATTCTCGATATGACGAGGCCACGCCCGCGGCGCGATCAAAACGACGTCGATCCGGATGTCATCCTCCGGCCCCGCATAGCGCGGGACCAGCATCTCAGCCGCCGCCGCCACTCGCGACAGCCGATGCTCGTCGATCGCGAAGTCGAGTTCAGCGGCAGTCTTGCGGGTCTTCACCTCGACGAAGGCGACGAGGTTGCCGCGCTTGGCCACAAGGTCGATCTCGCCGAGCGGAGTCCGCACGCGCTTGTCCAGGATCCGCCAGCCCTTCGCGCGAAGGAACAAAGCCGCCCGAGTTTCGCCGTCGCGCCCGCTCTTCTCGGCCGCTCGGCGATCCCTCACCATGTTTGAAGAGCTCCAGAGCCTCCGCTCGTCCCGAGCGAAGTCG
>JAEZHP010000173.1 GCA_023416515.1 Pseudomonadota bacterium
GCTCGGCGCCGGCGTCGTCGGCGGCGGGACGTTCTCCGCGGCGCCGGGCGGCTTCACCACCGCGCGCGGGCTGTTCTCGCTGTCCGGGATCACCGAGAAGGCGCAGACGGAGGAGGGCGTCGGCGGCCAGGCCCCGACGTTCACCCGCAGCGGCACCCTGTGGGTGTGGAACGGCACCGGCTACCAGACGGTCGACCTCGCCGGCTTCGCGACGCCCGCGACGGGGGCGACCCCGGCCGCGCAGACGTGGACCGTGCCCCCGACCTCCGTCGACTACCCCGGCGGCGTCAACATCACGTACGAGGGCGCGGTCACCGTCCAGCGCCCGCGGGTCGCGCGCCTCCCTGCCACACGCACCGGCAGCGTGACGACGGAGTGCAAGGCGGCGGCGTGCACGACGTCGGTCGACGCCTCCGGCTCCGTGACGGCGAGCGTCACCGCGGTGGTGACGTCCGGCGGCGCCGAGGTCACCCGCTTCGCGGTCGTCGTCGACCTGGGTGGTCTCACGTCCGACGCGTCGTTCAAGGCGGCACCCAATGCGTGAGCTTCGGCGTCGTGCGGTCGCCGGCCGCGAGGACACGGGCACCTCCCTCGTCGAGATGCTCGTCTCGATGGTGCTGTTCGCGACGGCGATGGGCCTCATCATGGGTGCGGCGGTCCAGGTGCAGCGCATGACGAAGGACTCCGAGGGTGCAGCGGCCGCGACACAGCAGACGCGGCAGGCGCTGGCGATGATCGAGCGGCAGGTGCGCTCCGGCAACGTCCTGTTCAGTCCCGCGGACGAGGCGCTGCACATCTCGACGTGCGAGGACCTCGGCCCTCGCCAGGGGTCGTGCATGCGGATCTTCACACAGTCCAACGGGGACGAGAAGTGCGTCCAGTGGCAGCTCGCGCCGACGGCGGGAGCGACGACGCACGAGCTGCGCATGCGGAGCTGGGAGCCCACGTGGCAGACGACGGGAGGGGTGTCGGACTGGACGGTGGTCGCCCACGGGCTGCGCGGGCCGGCGGCCGGCTCGGCACCGTTCACGCTCGACGTCGGCCCCGCCGGGGTGTACGGGGAGCGGCTGCTGCGTGTCCACCTCGTGGCCGTCAACCCGCAGTCCGGCAAGGACGTCTCCCTCGACGCCTCGGTCTCGGGGCGCAACACGACCTACGGCTACACCGGCGGCGAGTGCCTGCCGGTCCCGGCCCCCTGACAGGACGGAGAGGATGGCCATGAACGCGATGCGTCGGCACCTGCTGCGAGTGCGTGACGACCGAGGGGTTGCGCTCGTCACCGCGCTCGGGGTCGTCATGCTCGTCGGTGTGCTCGCCCTCGTGACGATCTCGATCGCGCTCTCCGAGGCCCAGCAGTCCGGGCGCGAACGACAGCGTGCCTCGGGCGTCCAGCTCGCGGAGTCGCAGGTCGACCTCACGCTCGCACGCATCCAGTCGGCCGCGCCGTCCGAGCTCGGGAGCGGCACGCTGTGCGGCCAGACGACGTCGACGAGCGGTGTCGGCGGCGACCGCTACTCGGTGGTCACGAAGGTGGAGTACTACAAGGCCGACGGCACCGCGGTGCCGTGCACCTCGGTGGCGACGACGCAGGTGGCCCAGGCGAAGATCGTCACGCAGACCACGTCGGGGGCGGTCGAGGGAACCTCGAGCGCGAACCGCCAGGTCGAGACGCTGCTGCGGCTCACACCGTCGTTCGACAACAGCCTCGACAAGGCGATCTTCTCCGACGCCAACCTCGTCATGTCGAACAAGACCGTCCTCAAGAGCGCGGGCGCGACCCCCGACGCCGACATCTACACCAACGGGTCCTTCTGGTGCCGCAACAACCAGGAGTTCCACGGCTCGATCGCCGCGCAGGGCGACATCACGCTCGAGGCCCGCTGCCAGGTGGCGGTCGACGTGTGGGCGAAGGGCATGGTCGACGTGCGCAACCCGCAGGCGTCGATCGGCGGACGCGCGCTGTCCGGCACGAGCAAGGTCGCCCTCGACAAGGCGACGGTCGGCCAGCAGGCGCGCGCGGCGGGGACGGTCACCGGCGACGCGTGCGCGACCGCCGGGAAGTGCTTCTCGAACGTCCAGGTCGACTCGCCGGCGCCCGTGGCCTTCCCGAAGCTCGTGTGGGACGCGGCCGCGCAGGCCTCGTGGGCAGCGCACGGCTACACGAACGTCGTCACGCTGCCGAGCGGGAACTTCGGCTGCGGCTGGTACAACCCGCCGGGCAACCAGGAGCTCGTCGGCCCCGACGGCAAGTCGAAGAACTTGAACGGCAAGGCCACCGGTGTGGGCGCGTGGCTGTACGCCAACACCTACAAGCTCCCCGGGCCGACCGTCGTCGTGTCGAACTGCCCCAACGACAAGATCGTCCTCCAGGGCATCGGCATCACGCTCAACCACGACGTCGTGCTCATCTCCCGCGGCGGGATCACCTTCAGCGGCAACTCGCCGATCACCTCGGTGCCGGGCACCGGGACGACCGCCGACCCGAACCTCCTCTACTTCATCCAGCCGGCGTCGTACTACGGCGCGACGACGACGTGCAACGGCGAGGGCATCTCGCTCGACAACCAGGTGTCCGTCGACGCGACCGTCAACACGCTCCTCTACTCGCCGTGCGCGGTCCGCAAGGCGAACCAGGCCGCGCTCGTCGGCCAGGTGTACTCCGGCTCGACGCTCAGCGTGGACAACCAGCTCGACATGACGTTCGTGCCGCTGCCGGTCTGGGGAGGGCTGACCGCGCAGTCCGGCGTCACGTCGTACTCTGCCGAGGTGCTCTACAAGCGCGAGTCGATGTGACGGCAGGCGCCACGGCGCAGCTGCTCGCGGTCGCGCTGCCGGCGTTCGCCGGCGTGCTCGGGC
>JAEZHP010000017.1 GCA_023416515.1 Pseudomonadota bacterium
GCGCCGCCAGTCTTCCGGGAGGTCGTGCTGCGCTTGGCGCCGCCGGACGACGAGGCGGCACCGCTGCTCGCCTGGCTCGCGCCAGACGCGCGGCTTCCCCCACTGGACTGGTCGCCGCCGCCCCCGCCCATCGTCATCATGCGCTGGACCGCGTCGGTCGCCGCGTTGATGATCGCGGCGCCGATCCGGCTGGCATTTTCAGCCGCCGCCTCGGCCGCGGACTCGGCGGCTTCGGTGGCGTCCTTGATGTTCTTGCGGGTGGTCTCGCGAACCGTCTTGTTGGCCGCGAGCGCCGCCGCCGCGGTCACCAGGCCGGCGGCGAGCAGACTTCGCGCGACCGGATTCTGGGCGAGATCGGCGGCCCGCCGGCCGGCATCGCGCAACGCGTCCGGAATCGCTTCGGCGGCACGGCGCGCCGCATCCTGAGCATCGTCGAGGCCGCTCTTCTTGGCCCCGTTGGAAGACTTATCCTTCGGCCCTTTCGCCATCAGCCGTCTCCTGCTGTTCGTAACCTCACCGTAACAAGCGACGAAGTCGACGAACAGTTCCAACGTGGATCAGGAGCGCTCGCCGGTCTCCTCCTGGTCCTCGGCAATGCTCTGGCCGCGGTCCTGATGGGCCTGCTGGTCCTCCTCGAGCTCGTTGGTGGTGTCGAGTTCCTCGACTCCACGCCCTCCGCCCTGCTCGAGGTCGAAGCGCTCGCCGCGCGAAAGACCGTCGGGGTTGGTGCCGGGCGCGGTCTGACTATCGGGCCCTTCATTCTGCCCCTGGTGGAACTGCTGGTTCTGGGCGTTTCCGTAGCCGCCCGTGCCGCTGCTTCCGCCGGCCGCGTCGACATCGGACGCGCCCGGGCCGCCGCCGATCATTCGGCCCCCCGTTTGAGCCAGCTTCTGCTGGTCGCGGAATTCATCGATCACTTCGCGGTCAGTAATGCTCATGTCATTTCTCCTGATGGGTCTGAGGACCGCGGCCGAGGTCGCCGGCCTCATAGGGTTCGCCGTCGGGGTTCACGAGGTGGGTCGACTGGGCAGCCGCCTTGCCGTCCTCCCCCTCGCCCTTGCGTTGCTCGAGATGCTCCGGGATCTCGTTGTGGCGGGCTTCCTCGCTTTCCGGCACCGGGTGCCCGCCGCCCGATCCTTCGCTCATCGATCGGGCGCCGAGACCGGGGGCTTGGTTCCGCCGCCGGACGTGTCGCTGTCATAATCCTCACCGGGGGTTCCGCCGGCGCCGGCGTTGGAGCCGCTTCCGAACACCGACCCGGTCTTGGGGTCGAAGCCGGCGCGCTCGCCGCGCTGGTTCTCGGTCTCGTCCTTATCGAGCCGATCGGTCAGGCCCTTCTCGTTGTCGGCATGGTGCATCGCCGACGACAGGTTCTGGGTCTTGCCGGGGATGAGCTCTTCCTGCGGCGCCTTGCTGGGGAAGCGTTCCTGCTTCTCGCCCATGACATGTCTCCTTGCTTTCCTTGGCCCGATGAACGAGCCGGAGGCAGGTGCCGTTCCGGAAAAGGGGAGACGCAATGCGGTTTGCGACCGAGCGTCGGCTGCTTCAGGGCGCGATCGCCCTCGCCTGCCTGGTGCCTCTGTCGGCCGGTCTTGCCGGCGTTGTCGATGGACCGGCGATGCTTCGCGGCGTCGGGGTCGCGTCCGCGCCGGACCTCGACAGCCATATGCGCTATCTCTCCGGCCTCCTGCTCGGGATCGGCATAGGCTTCATCGCCTGTGTGCCGCACATCGAAAGCCGAGGCGCCCTGTTTCGGGCGCTCGGACTGATCGTGGTCATCGGTGGACTGGGCCGGGCGGTCTCGCTGGTCGAGGCGGGCGTGCCCGGCCTGGAGCATCGGCTTGCGCTTCTCATGGAGCTTGGCGCGACGCCGCTCCTGGTCTTGTGGCAGGCGCGGATCGCGCGCCGCTCAGATCGGGCAAGACCGGCCCAGTAACGAGTCAGAAGCCGCGCAGACAGCGCTGCGAACAATGCAAATTCCTAAAAAGCCAAGGGCCGCCGGACAATAGTCCAGCGGCCCCTTTAACATGGCCAGCGATCGGAAGTGATCGCCCGGAAGAGTCTGGAAAGCTTAGGCTTTCATCTCCCGAACGGACTTGACCGACCTCTCTGCTGAACCATGAGACATCGGATCACCTCCTTTCGCCAGTTGATGTTGGACCGAGTATGATTCGGGCCGAATCGCCGATCAAGTCTTGTTTGAAAAAAATTTCGGCATAACAGTGGATAACTCGCGCCGGCTCCGGGCGAGCCTCCCTCACCGTCCCTGACGACAGTCCTCGACCACCCGCGCGGCCTCCGGCCAGGCGGGGATGACGAGCCGAGCCGTTCCCGCCGCCTCGACCGCAAAGCGGCCGCGGCTGAAGGCGATGGCGTCGAGCAAGGGATCGGACGCCGGCAGTTCGGCGGCGAGCCCGCCGCCGGCGCTTGTCGCCGGAAGGTTGCGCGCTTCCGAGCTGGTGCGGATGGTGAGCATGGTGCCGGAGGCACCGGGCCGCTCGAGCCGGATCCGCGAGTTGGTGCAGGCTACGACGAAGCTCGGGCTGCTAGGCGAGCCGAAGGCGGCCGAGCCGCCCTGGCGATAGGTCCAGCCGCCGGCGCTGAGCGGCGCGTCGATCCAGGCGACGTTGGGCGTCGGCGCCGGGGGAGCAAGCACCACTCGGGGCGGATGCGTCTCGATCACCGGGCGGGCCGGCTGCGGCTGGGGCTGGGGCTGAGGCCGCGGGGTGCTCGGGACGCAGGCGGCGAGAGCAAGGACGGGCAACAGGCCCGTTAGGCGGAGCAAGGTCATGACGTCTCCCTTCCCCTGCGCCCTTTCCAAGCGAAACGCGTTGGTTCAAGCCTGATGCGGCGAACGGCCGGTGATGCTCGGAGGAATGATGCGCTTGGCAATGACGATTGCGGCCGGGGCCGCGCTGGCCCTGACGGGCTGCTCCAAGGTGGTGGAGACCGGAGTCGCCGACCATCTCGAGCAGGCGGGGGTTCCACCCGGGATGGCGCAGTGCATGGCCCAGATCTGGACCGAGCGCCTCAGTACCCAGCAGCTCGTCCGGCTCGGCCAAAGCGCGGCGGAGATGGCTGAGGCGCGCCGGCAAGGCTCGCCGCTGATCGAGGTCGTCAACCGCGCCGAGGCGCTCAACGATCCTCAGATCGTCGAGGTGGTCACCCAGTCCGCGGTGACCTGCGTCGCTCGGATCTGACTTATTGCGCCGGCGCGGCCGTGTTGCCCGCCGGTGCCTCGGCGCTGACGTTGGCGGCAGCGCCGTTGCCGGCCTGAGCACCACTCTGCGGGCGAGCGCAGCTGCGCAGATAGTCGCCGACCATCGGGTTGTGCGGGAGAATCAGCGGCGGGACGTCGTCGACCCGGACGACGATCGGCTGGGCCGAGGCGACGAGGAGGCCGAAGATCCGGCTGGTCGGCGCGACTTCGCCGCGCTGCATGGGAATGGTGCCGATCCCCGAGGAAACCGGAAGCCGTTCGCTCACCTCGCCGATGGTCACGACCATCGCCGGCTGCGCTCCGGCCGTTGATGCCGCGCCGTGGCGCTGGAGGAGCACTCCGCCGCCCTGCGGAGTGCAGATCAGGCTGAACAGGGGCTCGGTGCCCATCGGCCCGAACTCGAGCGCCTGGCGCTCCTCCTGGAGAGCGGCGCGCCACTGGCCGATCGAGGGTTCGCGATCGTCCTGCTCGGGAGTGCGGACCTGGCCGACCCGGTTGTAACCCTGATTGCCGTCCGGCGGCACCATGCTCGCATCCTCCGACCGCGCACAGGCGGAGAGAATCAGAGCGAGGCAGAGGGACGAGGCGAAGGCGCGGCGCATCGGGGATTCTCCTTGGGTCTGGCCGCGTCTTAGAGCGGTTCTCGTGCGCGGGGAACCTAGCCCTGCCATCCCCAGGGCAGGGGCGGAGCGGCGGCCGGACGCGAAAGGTCGAACTCGACCCGGAAGTGACGCGCGTTCGGCCCCGGCGGACGCCGCAGCTCGTAGGCGAACAGGCGGTCATCGACCTCGACCGCCCAGACGTTGGTGGTCGACACCGCGCGGCCTTCGCGGCGGAAAAGCGCGACGGACTCCGCGTCGACGGGAAAGTCCTGGCGCGACGCGGTGCCGGGCGCGGCGGCGTCTCCGCCATATTGGGTGAGCACGTCCTCGCTGCCGTCCGGGTGACGATGGTCGTGCTTGAGCCGGAGGCCCTGCGGCGTTCGGGTGATCACCCAGGTGCGCGATCGGTCGTCTCCGACATGGAAGGGGATCCGCACCCGATCGGCCGAGCAGTCGGCGACGTGCATCACCAGTCGCTGCCCCGCCATGTCCCGGTCGGCCGGATCGCTGGTCACGAGACGGCCCTCATAGGCCTTGCCGCACTGCGCCTGGAGGCGGGCGAAGAAGGCGTCCTGCGGCGGCGCGGCTGGCGTGGTGGCGCAGCCGACGGCGAGCAGGCCGAGCAAGGGGACGGCGCGGGCAGGGGAGCGTCTGGTCATGACGCCCCGTAACCCGGCCGCCCGCGCTCGCCTAGAAGAAGCCTGGAACCTCGCGCTGGGCCGGAGACGGCCGCATCGGGCTGACCAGCTCGCGTGGCGCCTCAGCCTGGGCTGCCTGGCGTCCGGCCGCGGGCGCCGCCGCGATTGGCGTGCACACTCGGCCGGCGAGGAAATCGAGGGCCGAGCGAACCGACGCCTCGCGCGGGTCCCCGAGCTGGAAGGTCAGGTCGTCGCCGGCTCGGCAGGTCGCCTGCATGAACGGCGCCAGCCCGTCGAAATAGGCGCCCTGCCCGGCCGAGTTCTGGGTCGCGAAGGCGACGACGCGAAGGCGATCGTCGCATGCCGGCCGGTCGCGGGCGATCTGGCCGACCGGCTTGCCATAGGTGTTGGTCCCGACCAGCGCGGCGTTGGCGCCGAGATAGGGGATGAACGAGTTGATCACGAGCTCGCTCGCCGAGGCGGTTCCGCCGGTGCCGATGAACGCGATCTTGGTCGACGCGATCGCCTGCGGCTGGGCGCCGAACTGGTCGGTCGAGTTGTTCGCGGCCTTCTCCGGCCGGAACACGGTGCGGCTGAACACCTGGCCGACGCGGTTGGCGCCGAGAAGGTCGCCGAGAAGCTCGCCGATCGAGACGAGGCCGCCGCCATTGTAGCGAAGGTCGACGATCACCTCGGTGATGCCCTGAGCGCGGAACTGGGCGAAGGCGTTGCGAAGCGCCGGATCGGCGGTGTCGATGAAGGTTCGAAGGTTTACGTAGCCGACCCGGCGGCCGCCATCGTCGATGATCCGGGCGCCGTAGCGGCTGGACACCGGAGTGAGCGCGAAATCGGCCTTGGTGACAGTGACCTCGCGAACACCGGCGGCATCGGAGATTCGAAGCACGCGGGTGGTGCCGACCGTGCTCGGCCCGAGCGCGTTGGTGATCCCTGCGCTGCCTTCGGCGGCGATGATGGAATCGACGGTGCGCAGGTTGGCGGAACTCGTCCCGATGGCGAGGATCTCTGTGCCGCGGTCGATTCCCGCAGCGAGCGCCGGCGCGCCCTCGAACGCCTCCGCGATGAACAGCCGGCGCTGGGCCGAGTCGATCGACAGGCGGATACCGAAGCCGGCGCTCGCTCCCTGCTGGAAGAAGGCGTTCTCCTCCGCGATCGAGGTCACGTAGGTGAAGAAGCGGTCGCGCCGCTGAGCCCGCGCAGTCGCGGTCATCGCATCGACGAAGTCGCTGAGAGTCGCTGCGCCCACTGGGTTGGTCGCCGGCAGAGTTTCAGGGAAGAGATACCATTCGCGGATTTCGCCGGCGACCCAGGCCTGGCGGTCGGCGAGCGAGCAGGAGGCGCCGGTCGGCGGCGGAGTCGGAGTCGGGGTCGAGCCGATCGGCGGCGAGGAACCGCCGCCACCGCCACCTCCGCCGCAGGCGGAAAGGACCCCGACAAAGGCCAGCATGGCAGCGCTACGCTTGTACTTCACGACAGACATCCCTCTACTTTTTCAGTCGCTTAGCAGAGATTCGCGAATGCGTCATCCGCCTGCGGAAGGGATGATAACCATAGCGCGGCTGGGAAGGAAACCGGTGCCCGCGACAGTGCCGGAGAGAGCGGGCCGTGGAGCGGATCGAGGCGGGGCCGCACCCTGAAGCGCGGCCCCGAATTCCGGTTCAGCAGCTGCAGTTGCGGCAGGTGCACGGGTTGCAGCGGCAGCCCCCGCGGCAGGAGCAGCCGGTCTTTGCTTCGGTTTCGCTGGTCTTCATGATCATTTCTCCCTTGGCCCATCATTGGGTTCAGCCCATATGACGTCCGTACCATGGTACGGAGTCAAGCAATGGCTTTGATGACGATCGCAGGCCTGGCCAAAGCGGGCGGAGTGGGGGTCGAGACGATCCGCTATTACCAGCGCCGGGGCCTGATCGCGGAGCCCCCCCGAAGCGGCGGAAGCGGCCTCGGCGGCGGCATCCGGCGCTACGGCGAGGAGGATGTGCGGCGGCTTCGCTTCATCCGGAGCGCTCAGGCCGCCGGCTTTACGCTCGACGAGATCTCCGAGCTTCTCGCGCTCGATTCGACCAACGACCGGGCCCGCGCGAGGACGCTGGCCGCCGGTCGAATCGCCGCGCTTGACGAGCGCATCGCCGAGCTCGAACAGGCGCGCGCCGCGCTGGTTCGGCTGGCCGACAGCTGCGCGGCTGGCAGGAAGGGCCCCTGCCCGATCATCGCGGCGTTCGAGACGGCCTGAGGACAAAAAGAAAGGGCGCCCGAAACCGGACGCCCTTCCCGAAAAAGCTCGAGCGTGAGCGGCTTACATGCCGCTGACGTTGCTCGAAACGCTGCCGTTGCTCGCGGCATTGTCGGTCGCGTCGACGCGGTCGGCCCGCTCGTCGGCGTCCTCGCGGACGGCGTCGGCCTTGTCCTCGAGAGCTTCGGCGGCCTGGTCGTTGCTGGTGTTATCGGCAACAGCCTCGAGGTTGTCGGCGATGTTCTCGGCGTTCGCCTCGATATTCTCGGCCTTCTGATCGTCCGCGCCGCCGCCGCACGCCGCCAGCGTGAGGAGACCAGCCGCGGCAGCGGCCTTCACCAAAATCTTCATGCTAGGAACCCCTTCTGAAGCTTCCACGAAAAGGGGCGCCTCGGCGGGCTGCCGGGAACGCCCTCTGGGGTGCTGAATCGCACAAGATTGCCAATCGCACAAGTCGACATAGGGCCCGATGCGGGGCGCGGCTGTGCCTCGCGACTTAAAGGCTTGCACATAACGGGTCCGGAACGGATGCTGACTCCACCGATTCGGGGGAATTCGCATGGACTTAGCCGGCGAGTTGATCGGACTGGGTGCACTCGCAGTCCGCGAGGTGACACTGTTTGCCGCCGTCGGCTTCATCACGCTCGGAATCGGCGACCTTGCAGTCGACCTCATCTGGCTGGGGATGAGCGTAAAACGGATTGTCCGCCGAGCGCCTGCAGCGTCGGTCGACAGCCTGGCGGCACCGCAGCGCCCCGGCCGCCTCGTCCTCTTCGTTCCCGCCTGGCAGGAGGCGGAGGTGATCGGGCCGATGCTCCGCCACGCGCTCGGCCGGATCGATCATGGCGACTATCTGATCTACGTCGGCTGCTATCCCAACGATCCGGCGACGATCGCCGCTGTAGACGCGGTCGCCGATCCGCGCGTGCGCAGCGTGATCGGCGCACGCGACGGTCCGTCGACCAAGGCGGACAATCTCAACCGGCTGTGGGAGAGGCTGCTCGCCGACGAGGCCGCGGACGGGTGGCAAGCGAAGGCGATCGTGCTTCACGACGCCGAGGACGTGGTCCATTCCGCGGAGCTCAAGCTGTTCGACAGCCTCATCGAGAGGTTCGACCTGGTCCAGCTTCCGGTCCTGCCGCTCATCGACGAGCGGTCGCGCTGGATCGCCGGCCATTATGCCGACGAGTTCGCCGAGGCCCATGGCAAGGAGATGGTGGTGCGCGCGGCGCTCGGAGCCGGGCTGCCGTCGGCGGGTGTCGGCTGCGCCATTGCCCGCGAAGCGCTCGAGGCACTGGCCGAGCGGGGCGGCGGCGAGCCGTTCGACTCGGCCAGCCTTACCGAGGATTACGAGCTCGGCCTGCGCCTGCGCGCGATGGGGCGTCGGGCAGCCTTCCTGCGCCTGCCCGCCGGGGCCGGGAGCCCGGCCGTCGCGACCCGCGAGCATTTCCCTTCGACCCTCGACGCCGCGGTCAGCCAGAAGGCGCGCTGGATGGCCGGAATTGCTCTGAGCGGCTGGGACCGGCTGGGGTGGAGCGGCGGCCTCGCCGAGCGCTGGATGAGACTTCGCGACCGGCAGTCGCTGCTCGCCGCGCTGCTTCTTTGCGCGGCTTATTTCGTCCTTCTCACCGCTGCTCCGCTCGCGGCGGTCGCAACCGCGACCGGGCATGAGGCGGTGCTGCTGACGCCGACGATCGAGGTGCTGACGGCAGTGGCGATGCTCTTGCTGTTGTGGCGACTGGCTATGCGCTTCGCGTTCGTGACCGGGGCCTATGGCTGGCGCGAGGGGCTGCGGGCGCTGCCCCGGGTGCTGGTCGGAAACGCGATCGCGATGCTCGCGGCTCGGAGGGCGGTGGCGCGCTACCTCCATGCCCGGCGCACCGGGCGTTCGGACTGGGACAAGACAAGTCACGTCTTCCCGACGCAGCTTCCCGCGGAGTGAGAGGCCCGCCGCCACCCCTGCGCTTCCTCGGCCTGGTCGTCGGCGGCTGGGTCGCGGTTCGGATCCTGGTGCTGGCACCGGGCTGGACGGACGAGCCGGCGGAGGTCGCCGCGCAGGACCAGGGGCTTCCCGCGTCGGCCGCGCTTCCCGACGCACCGCCGGCCGGAGGGCCCGCGCTTGTCCTGCAAGCAGAGCCGGCGCGGGAGCACGCGCTGGCGGCGGGGCCCTGGCGCCGGGCTTCGGCGGAGGCGGTGGGTTCGTGGCCTGACCTGATCCCGGCCCCGGCCCTGCCTTCACCGCTCGCCCCGTCGGCTCAGCCATTTCAGTCGGTCGCGGCGTTGCCGCCACCGCCGCCTGGTCTGGCTCAGCTCTTCCCGCCGGCCCGGCCGCCGGCGGAGCGTCAGCGGCGGTGGGCGGGATCGGCTTGGGTTTTCGTTCGCGACGGCGACGAGGCTTCCGCCCTCGCGCCGGCGGGGGAGCTGGGCGGGAGCCAGGCGGGCGCTCGGCTCACCTACCGGCTGTTCGGCCGGCGGGCGCCGCTGGCGCTGAGCGGGCGGATCTATGTGCCGATCGACCGGCCGGAGGGTGCGGAGGCGGCGGTCGGAGTGGACTGGCGGCCGCTTGCGGGCATCCCGATCCACCTGCTCGCCGAGCGGCGGCAGGCGCTGGGTGAGGCTGGGCGGTCGGACTTCGCTCTCACCGTCTATGGCGGCGGCGAGCGGCGGGTCGGGCCGGTTCGGGTCGAGGCGTGGGGACAGGCGGGCGCGGTCGGGGTGGAGGATCCGGACCTGTTCGCCGACGGGCTCGTCCGGGCGACCGCGCGGGTTGGACCGCTGGACGTCGGCGGCGGGGTGTGGGGCGGAGCGCAGCCGGACCTCGCACGCCTCGATGCCGGACCGCATGTCTCGGCGCGGCTGCCGCTCGAGAAAGCCAATCTGCGGCTGATGGCAGAGTGGCGCTTCCGGATCGCCGGGGACGCGGCGCCGGGATCCGGCCCCGCTTTGACCCTCGCGAGCGACTTTTGAGCCGCGACGCTTGACTCCGTACCATGGTACGGATCCCATATGCCTTCCCGTCGTTCACTGACGAGGAGACTATCCGTGGCCACAAGGCTCGACACCCCGGCCCAGGCGGCCCAGCCGAAACGCGCCGTCCTCTACCGGATGGTGATGGACAAGCATGTCTGCCCGTGGGGCGTGAAGGCCAAGCACCTGCTCCGCCGCGCCGGCTACGAGGTCGATGACCGCTGGCTCACCACCCGCGAGGAGGTCGACGCGTTCAAGGCCAAGCACAAGGTCGCGACCACGCCCCAGACCTTCATCGGCGCCGAGCGAATCGGCGGCCATGACGACCTTCGCCGATTTCTCGGCAAGAGGGTGCGCGATCCCAAGGCAGTCACCTACAAGCCCGTCGTCGCGATCTTCGCGATGACCGCGGCGATGGCCGCCGCGACCAGCCAGGCGGTGTTCGGGACTCCGTTCACGATCCGCGGCGCGGAATGGTTCATCGCGTTCAGCATGGCCGTGCTCGCGCTCCTGAAGCTTCGCGACGTGGACGGCTTCGCGACCATGTTCCTGGGCTACGATTTGCTCGCAAAACGCTGGCTCCCTTATGCCTACATCTATCCGTTCGCCGAAGGACTGGCCGGCATCCTGATGATCGCGATGGTCCTCAACTGGCTGTCGATCCCGATCGCATTGTTCATCGGCACGACCGGAGCGGTCAGCGTGTTCAAGGCGGTGTATATCGACCGGCGCGAGCTCAAATGCGCCTGCGTCGGCGGCGACAGCAACGTTCCGCTGGGCTTCGTCTCGCTGACCGAGAATCTGATGATGATCGCCATGGCGGTCTGGATGCTCGTGCGGATGTGACTCCGGCGGCGGGGGCGACGATTAGGCGAATCGGGCAGGCGCGTGCTAAGGCGCTGCCCAAGCGCCGGCGCCCCCATCTTTGCGCGCATGCCGGCCCCGGACGCTGCCCGCGTCCGCTTCGCGCCGCTCGACAAGGAGCCACGACCGAATGAGTCAACAGCGTGATTTCTATATTGCCCGCGCCACCGAAGCGCGCCGCGACGCCGCGGCCGCGACCCTCGCCAACGTTCGCGAGCGCTGCCTTCGCGCCGCCGACGCCTGGGAAGCGATGGCCGACCGCGCCGAGCGCTCCGAGCGTCACCGCGAAGCCGACGCCGCCCGCAAGGCCGCGATGGTCGACGCCGCTCCGCAGCCAGTCGCCCACTAACATGTGCAGGCGCCCCCCGGCCTTGCCGGGCGGGCGCCGCGCGCGTTACCATCGCGGGGCCTGAAACCGGGGGGAGGCCCAGCATGGATCGCCGCGCATTCATCCAAACCATGGTCGCACTGGCTTCGGCCTCGCTCGGCCTCGTCGCGGCGCTCGCCTGGAACGAGGCGATCAAGGCGACGCTTGCGATGCTCGGCCTCGGCGACAGCCTCGCCGGCCTCTATGCCTATGCGATCGTCGCGACGGTTCTGGCCGTCGTCGTGCTGGTGTGGCTCGGCAAGCTCGCCGCGCGAGTCGGCGGCGAAGCGGCGTTCGTTCGCGAAGCCGAGGGCTAAAAGCGACACTCCGCCACGGTGGTGAAGTTCATGAAGTTCATGACCTGGACGCAATTTTCGCGGCTGTGAACTTCCGCGCGGAACGAGCGCGCTCGAGGCACCCTCGCGGCGCCTGTCCGCATTTATGATGTTCGCGATCCGTTCCACCTGCCAGGATAAAGCAGGTGAAATCCTATTTTGCAAGCCCGGGTCAGGCGACCTGTTCGACCCGAAGGCTCCCGGCCGGGAGGGGCCTCAGGATCTCGCTCGCCGGGACGGCGGGGTCGAGCCAGGCGCTCCATTGGGCGCGGTCGAGGACGACGATCTGGCGGCTGTGATAGGGCGCGACGTCGGGGCCGGGCTCCGCGGTCAGCATCGTATAGGCCTCGCCGACCTCGGCCGTGCTGCGCCACAGGCCGGCGATGCAGAACCAGGGCTCGTCCGCCTTGGTGAACAGCCATTTGTGCTTGCGCTTAGACTTGGGGTCGCTGTGCGCGGTGAATTCGTAGAAGCCGTCGGCGACGATCAGGCAGCGGCCGCCGGTGGCGCTGTTGCCGAAGCTTCGCCCCTCCGAGCGGAAATTATAGACCGGCTTGCCCCCCGGCCCCGGCCACGACCAGCGGCGCTGGACGAGATCGGCCGTTCCTTCGCCGGCCTCCGCCGAGGCGCGGACGATCGGCGCGGTGTCGGTGATGCGCACGTCGTCGCGCGGAGCGAGGTTGGGGATGCCCTCGGGGAAGCGGATGTTGATCCGCAGGTCCGAGAAGTCCTGGCGGATCGTCTCGATGTCCACCTTCAGCCGATAGTCGTTGCACATGGGGAGCGTTCATAGCGGGCCCGGCGCTCGGCGCGAACCGGGATCGAGCGGCGTGGAGGCGCGGCACTCCCAGCCATGCCATGTTCGTGCTACGTTCCGATCATGCGAGTCGAAGCCGAGCCCGAGCGCTCCGTCAGCTATGCCACCGGCCCGGCGCTGAGGCCCGGCGAGCCCGGCGCGGTGATCCGGGCCGCGCGCGGCGGCGGCTGGGAGCTGGTCAACCTCGCCTGGGGCTTCGCTCCGCCCGAGCCGGGCGGGCGGCCGATCACCTATGTCCGCGCCGAAGGGCGGAGCTTCGAGAGCCACCGCTGCCTGATCCCGGCCTCTGAGTTCACGGTCTCGAGCGGCCGCGGCGCCAAGCGGCGCAAGTGGCGCGCCACCCTCGCCGTCACCAACGACCTCTTCTACTTCGCCGGCCTGTGGCGCCCGGCGACACGCGACTGGCCGCCCAGCTACGCCCTCATCACCATCCCCGCCGGCCCCGACATCGCCCCGATCCAGGAGCGGCAGGCGGCGGTGATTAGGCGGGAGGACCGGATGGGGTGGCTGGAGCATCGGGAGCCGGAGGGGAAGCTGCTGGCGCCGCTGGCGAGAGGGAGCTTTTGGCTAGAGCAAGTTGGGCCGCTACGACGAAGCAAATCGTCCGCCTGCTAAAACGTGGTAGCAAGTAGAGCATCATGCGAGTTATGACCGTCACATGAGCAGCAAAACCGATCTGACAGACAGTGCCATTCCGCCATTTACTGGTGACAGACCCTGGGAGGACGGAAATAATGATTGGCTTGGCTTACAGCAGTTTGCTGCTCGGATAGCGAAGTCCCTCCTTGCTCAAGGCTCTAACTCAGGACTGGTTATCGGGATCGAAGGGCGTTGGGGCTCAGGTAAATCAAGTCTCTTGAATATGGTTGTATCTGAGTTGCGGCAGCGGAGCGGTGAGGACGCGCCTATCGTCGTGCAATTTCGCCCTTGGCTCGTCGGGAGCAGAGACGCCCTCTTAACATCATTATTTGACGATCTATCTCGGGCGATCCTCGATAGTGGCGGGCAGAGTTCTAACGAGAACAACACATCCACGGACAAAGCGCGCGAGTTAGCGCAAAAGGTACGCGGATTTGGAGAGCGATTGAAAACTGCCGGAAAGCTTACCTCTCTGGCCGGGATCTTTGTACCCGGGTTAGGTATCGTTGGAGATGCCCTAACACAAATAGGAGAGGCCGTTCCGGAGCCTGAAGAGGAAGCAGAAAAGGCGACTCCCCTTAGCGACTTAAAGGACGATCTTGTTTCTTCCCTGTCATCTATCGGCAAGCAGATTATCGTTACGATTGATGACGCTGATAGGCTGGAGCCCCCTGAGGTTATGGAGATACTTCGGCTGGTGCGAGCCGTGGCTGACTTCCCTAACGTAACTTACGTTTTGTGCTACGATGAAAGGGTCATCGCTAAGGCGATTTCCGCTGCTACCCAGCTGGATGATGGGCAGGCGTACCTCGAGAAGATTTTGCAGGTTCAGATAAGCGTACCTGCGCCGGAGCCGTTTCAGCTTAGGCACTGGTTCCGATCTGAACTCGCTACGATCGCCACTCCGGACACCGACGATCAACGACAAAGGCTTACGGAGGTCATCGACCATGAAGGCGGCCGACGCCTGGACACACCGCGAGCGGTTGTGCGGGCCTTGAACGGCGTGCGTCTCTTTTGGCCTCCCCTGCGCGAGCAGAACGCGGATTTGTCCGACCTCGTCTGGCTCCAGATCATTCGCAGCTCGAGCTCTAAGTACTATAAATGGGTTGAGAAGTATTGCTCCATATGTGCCGTTATTTCTTCTGGAAAGGCTTCTATACATGAAAGCGAAATTCGGAAAGACTGGGATGAACTTAAAGGCATATTTCTTAGCGACGGCATAGATATGTCGCGTGAATCCTTCTTCATTAGAGATATCCTGCCGGGCATCACGACATGGGTCAATGACACGGAGGAGCCCAAAATCTATGGGGACCTTCAAGACTCCTCAGTCAAATTAGCGGTGGCGAGCCGGAGACTGAAGAGCCCGGATCACAGCCGCATGTATTTTGCTCTCGCTCAATCTCCCGACTCCCCCACCGAAAATGATTTTCGCCGCCTGTGGGCAGCTGCCGATAGCAGCGCTTCCGCCGTTGCGACCCTTCTCATGGAGTGGCACGCGCCCGGTGTGGTTACCGGGGTTTCGAAGGCTGTTATCATGCTGGACCGTTTAGGAAGCGCCTACATGGCCAGCTTTAACGAGACGAGAAGCACCCACCTGCTACTAGCATTCGCAAACTTCTTGGATGACGCTGCGAGGAAGATGGGGTTGGTTGAGTTTTACGGGCCCGAGATTTGGAATGAAGCCGAAGCGCTCATTCCTGTCGCACTCAGCAGACTGGAGAAGAAGTCACGAATTAGAGTTATCGAGAAAATGTTTTCCGGCTCCTCAATTGGCTGGCTCACCTCCGTTTTCAGGAGAGAGACCTTTGCGCATGGCAGGTATGGAGATCGCAAAAGACCCCCTCAGGATTGGTGGCTTACCGATGAGGAGCTCGACAAAGCAGGCGAGATAATGCTGGGCCGCTACCGGGGTCTTACTCTCGATGAGGTACTCGAAAGCCCGCAGCCGCTTAGTTTGCTCTTTGCCTGGGCCCAAGGCGGCGACGCTGACGGCCCAAGACAGTTGATCGAGGCGGCGATTCAGGACGACGCTTCACTCCTGAGGGTGCTCCGAGCTATAACGGGCCGGGTAATGACGTCGCCGGGAGGAGAAAGGATTACGCTGCCCCGAAGCAACTTGGCTCCATTCCTCGATTACGCTCAGGCTCTCGAGCGAGTCGAGCACTTGGCGGCCAGCGAGGGACCCCTCGCCGCGGAAGCTACCCTCCTGAAGCTCGCATTCGAAGAAGGCAAAAGGTTCTGAGCGGAACGCTACCGCTCCACTTCCCGCTTGTCCCGCTTCCAAGCCTCGCCTTGGATCAACCAACCCGTCTTGCGCTTCCCTCCCCGCGCGTGCAGGCTCGCGTTCCGGGCGGAGGGCGTGATGAAGCATTATCGGGTGAACAAGCTGGCCAAGCCGGACGGCGCGGTCGTCAAGAAGAAGGACATCATCGCCGCCGGCGACCGGGAGGCGATGGCTCGCGCCGAGGCGGATCCGGACTGCCCGGTCTGCGACGTGCTCCACGCCGGCAAAAAGGTGGGCACGATCACCTGATCCGAACGCGATCGGACCGCCCCCGAAATTAATTGGGCTCAATCGGGCTCGGCGCGCGTTGGGGCCGCGAAAGGAATTGCCTCATCTCCGACAAGCAAGCGCGCATCGCCCGAAGGGATCGCCAGGCGAATGAGGCCGAGGAGAACCAGCGCCAGCTCCGGGCCAGCATCGCGACGAGCGAGCGCCTCGTCGGGGAGGCCGAGGCGATGATCAAGCGCCACCGCGACGAATGCGAAGCCGCCGAGGACGAGGCCGAGGCCGCCCGGCGCGCGTCCGGCGGGGGCTAGGGCCGCTCCGCCGCCAAGGCGAGACGGGCGTCGTGGCTGTCGTCCAGCCGCTGAAGCATGTCGGCACGAGCGGTCCAGGTCGCCGCGCTCTGGGCGAACTTGGCCTGGACGTTGGGATTGGTGCTGGTTTCGGCCTGGGCGGCCGACTCCCGCGCCTGATCGCGGCAGCCGGCGGGCGTGTCGTGCGGCTGGCGGAGGCCCTTGCGGATGTAGGACCCGTCGCGCGGCTGGCGCACCGCGATCGTCGGAGTCGCATCGGGAAGGAAGGTGGCCGGACTGCCGTCGCCTGGGGACTGGACGAATTTCATGGGGGGGATCACCTTGCGTCGCGAGCGAGAGCGCGGGGTCTCCCTGTCACTAGATGCTCGCTGGACCGGTATCCGGTGATGACTCCCATGTGGGGGCTGGCGGCGGATCTACAACCGCAAGCGGCTCCGGAGCCACTCCCTTCCCCCTCGCCGCTCCCCCTGCTAGTGCCCGTCGCAACACGGCGCCGGGCCCTGAGCACCTGACCCGGCGCCAAGTACCACTTAGCGACGAGGGACCTATGACCGCCACCGGCCAGGACAGCCTGAACACCCGCTCTACGCTCGACGTGAACGGCAAGTCCTATGCTTATTATTCGCTGGCCAAGGCGGCCGAGAAGCTGGGCGACGTGAGCCGACTGCCCTTCTCGATGAAGGTGCTGCTCGAGAATCTGCTTCGCTTCGAGGACGGCAAGACCGTCACCCGCGACGACATCCAGGCCGTGGTCGACTGGCAGAAGACGCGGAGCTCGACCGCGGAAATCCAGTATCGCCCGGCGCGCGTTCTGATGCAGGACTTCACCGGAGTGCCCTGCGTCGTCGACCTCGCGGCGATGCGCGACGCGATCACCAAGCTCGGCGGCGATGCCAAGAAGATCAATCCGCAGGTGCCGGTCCACCTCGTCATCGACCATTCGGTGATGGTCGACGAGTTCGGGACTCCCAAGGCGTTCGAGAAGAATGTCGAGCTCGAATATCAGCGCAACATGGAGCGCTACGAGTTCCTGAAGTGGGGCCAGACCGCGTTCGACAATTTCAAGGTGGTGCCGCCGGGGACAGGCATCTGCCACCAGGTCAATCTCGAGAATATCGCGCGGGGCGTGTGGTCCTCGAAGGAGATCCCGATGGTCGGCGCCGGCCGCCGCTCCGACGACGACCGCCGCGGCGACGACGAGTTCGTCGCCTTCGACCGCCGCACCGACCGCGACCGCCGCGAGGGCGACGATGACCGCCGCGGCGACGATCGCGGGGCGGCCGAGATCGCCTATCCCGACACCTGCGTCGGCACCGACAGCCACACCACGATGGTCAACGGCCTAGGCGTGCTCGGCTGGGGCGTCGGCGGCATCGAGGCGGAGGCCGCGATGCTCGGCCAGCCGGTCAGCATGCTGATCCCCGAGGTCGTCGGCTTCCACCTGTCGGGAGCGCTCCGCGAGGGTATCACCGCGACCGACCTGGTGCTCACCGTCACCCAGATGCTTCGCAAGAAGGGCGTGGTCGGCCGCTTCGTCGAGTTCTACGGACCGGGCGTCAGCGCGCTGTCGCTCGCCGATCGCGCGACCATCGCCAACATGGCGCCGGAATATGGCGCGACCTGCGGCTTCTTCCCGATCGACCAGAAGACTCTCGACTATATGCGCCTCACCGGCCGCAGCGAGGACCAGATCGCTCTGACCGAGGCCTATTCGAAGGCCCAGGGCCTGTGGCTCGATCCCTCGATCGAGCCGGTGTTCACGGACACCCTCACCCTCGACATGGGCACCGTCGAGCCGAGCCTCGCGGGTCCGAAGCGGCCGCAGGACAAGGTCGTCCTCAGCCAGGTCGACGAGGAGTTCCGGGCCAACTTCACCAGCGAGTACGGCCATCCCGCCGACGAGCTCCCGGCGCGATTCCCGACCGACGACAACGGCCACGATCTCGGCCATGGCGACGTGGTGATCGCTGCGATCACGAGCTGCACCAACACGTCCAACCCGTCGGTGCTGGTCGCCGCCGGTCTCGTCGCCCGCAAGGCGCGCGAGAAGGGGCTTGAGAGGAAGCCGTGGGTGAAGTCGTCGCTCGCGCCGGGTTCGCAGGTCGTCACCGACTATCTCGACCGCGCCGGCCTCAGCGAGGACCTGGACGCATTGGGCTTCAACCTAACCGGCTATGGCTGCACGACCTGCATCGGCAATTCGGGGCCTCTGCCCGAGCCGATCAGCAAGGCGATCCACAAGAACGACCTCGTCGCCGCCTCGGTGCTGTCGGGCAACCGCAACTTCGAGGGCCGCGTGTCGCCCGACGTTCGCGCCAACTATCTCGCCTCGCCGCCGCTCGTGGTCGCCTATGCGCTGAAGGGCACGGTCATCCAGGACATGGTCGAGACCCCGATCGGCAAGGGCAAGGACGGTGCCGACGTGTATCTGCGCGACATCTGGCCGTCGAACGAGGAAGTCCGCTCGCTCATCGACCAGTTCGTCAACGCCGACATGTTTAAGGCGCGCTACGCCGACGTCTACAAGGGCGACGAGCGGTGGCAGGGCATCCCGGTGACCGGCGGAGCGACCTATGACTGGCCGGCCGCGTCGACCTACATCGCCAACCCCCCTTATTTCGAGGGAATGACGATGACCCCGACGGCGCCGGGCGACATCATCGGCGCTCGGCCGCTGGCGGTGCTCGGCGATAGCATCACCACCGACCACATCTCGCCGGCGGGCTCGATCAAGGCGGACAGCCCGGCGGGCATCTACCTGACCGAGAACGGAGTGACCCGGTCGGACTTCAACAGCTACGGCGCGCGCCGCGGCAATCATGAAGTGATGATGCGCGGCACCTTCGCCAACATCCGGATCAAGAACAAGATGGTCCCGGGCGTCGAGGGCGGAGTGACCCGCCACGTGCCGTCGGGCGACCAGATGGCGATCTACGACGCCGCCATGCGCTACAAGGCGGCCGGAGTTCCGCTGGTCGTGATCGCGGGCAAGGAATATGGCACCGGCTCGTCCCGCGACTGGGCGGCGAAGGGCACCAACCTGCTCGGCGTTCGGGCGGTGATCGCCGAGACCTACGAGCGGATCCACCGCTCCAACCTGGTCGGAATGGGCGTCCTTCCGCTGCAGTTCGTGGACAGCCCGCCCGAGTTCGACGGAAGCGAGATCTTCACGATCACCGGGGTCGCCGACCTCCAGCCGCGCCAGGAGATCAGCGTTCAGGTGACCAAGGCCGACGGCTCGGCGTCGAGCTTCACCGCACGGGTGCGCATCGATACCGCCAACGAGCTCGAATATTTCCGCCACGGCGGGATCCTCCACTATGTGCTGAGGAGCCTCGCCGCCTGACGAGCGCTCCGCCCCCTGAGCGGCGAGCGGTGTCGCGGCGGCATTGGCCCGTCGGCGGCGCCGGCCGGGTGCCGAGCTGAGCGTGATCGAGATATTGGTCGAGGTCGCGGGCTGGATGGGCGCGGGGCTCATCCTGCTCGGCTATGTGCTCGTCACCGCCGACAAGCTGACCGGCCGATCGCCCGCCTTCCAGTGGATGAACCTGCTCGGCGCCGCCGGCTTCGTGGTCAACGGCGCATGGCACGGCGCGATCCCGTCGGCGTCGCTCAACGTGGTGTGGATGGCGATCGCGCTGTTCGCGCTGTTCCGGCTCTACCGGATAAGAAGGCGTCAGGCGAAATGAGCCGGCTCGTCGACCTTAGCCATTCGGTCGCCGACGGGACCGTCACCTATAAGGGTCTTCCCGCTCCGAAGATCTGCGACTTCTGGACCCGCGAAGGCTCGGCCGACCATTATGACGACGGCTCGGCCTTCCAGATCGGGCGGATCGACATGGTCGCCAATACCGGCACCTATCTCGACACCCCGTTCCACCGCTACGCCGACGGCGACGATCTCGCGAAGGTCGGGCTCGAGCGCTGCGTCGGCCTCGACGGCCTCCTCGTCCACGCTCCGGACATGGCCGCCGATGCGGACCTGTTCCAAGGCCTGGACATCGCCGGCAAGGCGGTGCTGGTCCACACGGGCTGGTCCCGCCACTGGGGAAGCGAGGCCTATTTCGGGGCCCACCCCTTCCTCACCGAAGCGGCGGCCCGGCTGCTCGCGGAAGGCGGGGCGGCGCTGGTCGGGATCGACAGCTACAATATCGACGACACGCGCACGCGCAGGCGCCCGGTCCACACCATCCTGCTTGGAGCGGGCGTTCTGATCGTCGAGCACATGACCAACTTGGACGCTCTTCCGCAAAGCGGTTTCCGATTCACCGCGGCTCCTCCGAAGATCGAAGGAATGGGCACTTTTCCGGTTCGGGCATTCGCCGAGCTCGGCTGAAAAAGCCTTGATTTACCGACTTTAAAGCCGCCGCGGTTAGAAGGCGGTCTTTGCAACCGGTCGGGTCATTCCATGTTTGAAGTCGAGACGAACCATTCGGAGCGGATGATCTTCCTTCGCCTTAAGGGAGTGCTTTCAATCGACGAGGCGCACGCCTGCGCCGCCGCCAAGGAAGCAGCCGTGGAAAGCCTCGGCCCGCCCTTTGACGACCATTCGACGCTTCTGGATATCCGCGATCTGCGGCTTCAGCCGCAGGAGATTTTCGCGATCTTCACCAACTTCGTGGCGACCACCAAGCACAAGTCGCGCAAGATCGCGATCGTCGGCGGAGAGGGCACGGCGCGGATGCAGTTCCGCCGGGTCGCCGAGCGCGCTCCGCTCCGCGACGACATGCGCTTCTTCACGGAGGCCGGCGAAGCGCGCAGCTGGCTGCTTGGCGATGCAGCGAACGAAATCGAGCCGATCGCCCCGCCCAGGCTCAGCGCCCAGGGCTAGCCCAGCTTATTCGGAAAGCCTTACGGGCGCGGGCGGAGCATCGCCCGGGCCCGGTTGGGCGTGAGCGATGTGGCCGGTGGCGAGAACCGCGCGGATCTCGCCCGAGCCGCTGCGCAGCGGGGTGAAGACGGCCGGCAGGAGCGCGCATTCGCCGTGGTGCGGAACCCGGATCGTGTTGGTCACCGTGGACGCGGTCGAGATGCATTCGAGCAACGATCGTTTGAGCTCGCGCCCGTCGCCGACGAGATCGTCCGTGCTCTTGCCGACCGCGGCGTAGCGCGACGCGCCGACGAACGCCTCGGCGGCCTCGTTCATGGTCTCCAGCACGAAGTCGCCTGCACCGGACAGAGCGAAGATGAATAGCGGCTGCTCGCGGCTCTCGAACAGGCCCGCGAAACGGGCGTTGCTTTCGCGCAGCGCGTCGGCGGCGTGGACCTGGTCGGTGACGTCGCGCATGATTCCGGTGAACATCCGGCGGTCGCCGTCCAGCCATTCCGTCATTGCCAACTCGAACGGAAACACCCCGCCGCGCTTGCGAACGCCCTTGTGGACCGAGCGGAGGCGCGCGGCCTCGACCATCGCGGTAACTCCGTGCTCGGCGAGATAGGCGGCATGGGCTCGCCGCCCGCCGTCGGTCATCAGTCGCTCCAGGCTGGTGCCGATCACCTCGCCGGCCGAATAGCCGAACATCCGCTCGGCGGCGCGGTTGAAGGTGCGGATGATCGCCTGGTCGTCGATGACCATGATCGCGTCGCCGGCGCTGTCGACGGTTTCACGATGCGAGGCTTCGTTTCGCTTCAGCGTTCGCAGAGCGTCCGATGCAAGCCGCCACGATTCCCACCCGAAGGCAGCGGCGGCGAGAAGGCAGACCAGGGCGAAGAGAACCAGCGCCTTGGCTGGAAGCGAGACCATTCCGGCATAAGCGAGCGCCGCCAGCAGGCCCGCTGCCGCGGCGCCGACCAGCGCCAGCGCCACGCGAAGCGGTCTGAGTTCTCGCGGAATCTCCTTCATCGCCCCCTGTCATGCCCGAATAAGACTTCATCGCGGTTAATCGGGACACGGCAAGGGCCGCGGAGCAGCTTTCAGCCGCCCCGAGCGATCGGAGTCGCGTGCAGCTGCGGCCTTTCCTCTCCGAGACCCTCGGCCCAGCGACGAAGCTCCTCTTCGCCGCGGAAGGTCGAGCCGACATGATGGTCGCGGGGACCAAATATCGCTTCGATGAAGAAGCTCCCGCACAGTCCACCATGGAGGTCCGAGAGCCGCGAGGCGACCGCAACGAGCCGATCGCCGCGGAAGATGAGGACTGCATCGCAGTCGCCCTGATAACCGTCGAGGCGAACCGGTCGGATGGAAATCTTCATGATCAGGCCGCCGCGTGAAGATAGGTGGGATCGAAGCTGCTGATGGTCCGCAGCAGATCGAAATCCTCGATGCACACTCCCTTCTGGCCGACGGAAAGGGCGCCGGCCTCGCGCAGGTAGCGAAGCATCCGGTTGACGTGGACGGGGGTGAGCCCGGTCGCGTCGGCGATCTGCTCCTGGGTCAGGGGCAGAAGGAACGAATCTCCGTTCGCGAGCCCGGCGGCGAGGGCGCGGGCGCCGAATTCGCACAGCATGTGGGCGATCCGGGTCTTGGCGTCGCGGCGGCCGACGTTGAGAACCCATTCGCGGAACACGGACGCGTCGATCAGAACGTCGCGCCACAGCGCCTCGCCGATGTTCGGCCGTTCGAGGACCAGGGCCTTCAGCTTGTCGACCGGGACCCAGGCGATCTGCGCGCTGGTGATCGTCTCGACATTATGGTCGGCGCGATCGAGCAGCAGGTGCTGGATATCGAGAATGTCGCCGGCGAGGTGGAAGGAGACGATCTGTCGCTTCCCTTCGGCACTGGTCTTGTGGCGGCAGGCATAGCCTTCGACCAGCATGCAGCATTGCGAGACCACATTGCCCTCGCTGACCAGGAGGGTGCCGGCCGGGACCGTCTCCAGGCGGAAGGGCAGTTCGGCAAGTATCTGGCGCTCTTCGGCGTCCAGCGTCGCGAGACGGCCGAGCTTCCTTATCAACCCGGCCGAGGGTTCATTGTCATTGGCAGGCATCGATTCCTCGACGAAAGTCGGTTTACACCCCGTAACGATTAATCCCGAAACGGGTTGCCGACGCTGCTGCGGATCGCGCGTCGAGGGCTATGACGAGGCCAGTGCCGAACGAAGCCAATCCGGAACGACCGCTCCCTCCAGATCGTCGATCCGGCGATGGTCCACGGCGAGGCCGAGATCGGGATAGTGGATCCGGGTGCGGGGGCCGGGCTCGGCGGCGGGGACGACGACGAGGCGGCGGTTGACCTTCTGCCGCCAGTTCATCCGAGCGGTATTCTCCTGGCCGACATAGCAGCCCTTGTCGAAGGCCACTCCGTTGAGCTCGGCAGCGTTGCATTCGAGCCAGAGCGTCTTGTCCTGGCCGAGCTCGGCGGCGCCCTCGGTGACCCCGAGGCGGAGGCGGTGTTCGAGCCAGCCTGAAGCGGGGCCGGAGGCAGGGGCGAGCCAGCGGCGGCCAAGCGCGGGAAGGCGCGGGTCGGGAGCGCCCTCGTCGCCGCCGGGCGACCAATGGACAGCGAGCGCAGGCTCCGGCTCGATCGTTATCGCGCGGCGAAGGCGGTAGAGCTTGAGGCGCTTGGCGAGAGCTTCGGCCTGGTCCGCCTCGCAATCGATGAGAATGTCGTCGCCATCCGCCCACAGGATGAAATCGAACAGCGCCTTGCCCTGTGCGGACAGGAGGGCGGCCCAGAGCGGCGCGGCGGGAGCGAGCCGGGTGAGGTCGTTGGTGACGAGGCCCTGGAGGAATCCCCGCACGTCCTCGCCGGAAAGACGGATGACGGCGCGGTCGGTGAGGGTCGTGGAAGGCATGACCGGGAGATCGCCGGTCTGCCTCTCCCTTTCAAGAGCACGGGTCGGCCACGTCCCGACAACGCCGAAGCGGCGCCGGGCTGCCTACGCCGGTGGTGGGCCGGGGTTCATTTCCCGTTCACGCCAGCTTGTGTGATAACATCACATTGCTTCGTGGGAGAGGGAATATGCGGCCAATCATCCTGACGACGATCTCGGCGCTGGTTCTGACTGGGAGCGTGCCGGCGCCGCTCATGGCTCCGGCGGTAGCGCAAGAGCGTCCCGAGGCGAGCACGGGCGGAGACCCGGACCGAATCTGCGCGCCTTATCTGGAGCGCGGGCTCGAGGAGATGAGCTACGGCCGCGGCCCTACCGGTCGGAGCGTCGGGATCGCGCCGATGCCTGCCCCGATCACGCCGCCGCCGCCGATCCCGTCCCAAGCGCAAACCGTGGTGGTCACAGGGAGTGCCGCGCAGCGGGTCGCTCCCGGCTTCCTCCCGCCGCGCGAGGACCGCGAGCGCTATGCCGGCGAGCAGGTCTCGGCCGTTCGAGCCGTCGCCGACGAGCCGGTGTCGACTTTCGGCGTCGACGTCGACACGGGCAGCTATGCCAATGTCCGCCGCTTCCTCCAGGACGGGCGGATGCCGCCCCAGGCCGCGGTGCGCACCGAGGAGCTGCTCAACTATTTCCGCTACGATTATCCAACTCCCGCCGACCGGACTCGGCCGTTCAGCATCACCACCGACATGACCACGACTCCGTGGAACCCGAACACTCGGCTGCTCCGGGTGGGGCTTCGCGGCTACGACATCGCCCGCCGCGAGCGGCCCGCCGCCAACCTCGTCTTCCTGGTCGATGTCTCCGGCTCGATGATGAGCCAGGACAAGCTGCCGCTGGTGCAATGCTCGCTCGCCCTGCTCGCGGAGAGGCTCAACCCGCGCGACCGGGTGTCGATCGTCGTCTATGCCGGCGCCGCCGGCCGAGTGCTCGATCCGACCAGCGACAAGCGGCGGGTGCGGGACGTTCTGATGCGCCTCCAGGCCGGCGGCTCGACCGCGGGCGCGGCAGGCATCCAGCTTGCTTACGAGACGGCCCGGCAGAACATGATCCCGGGCGGAATCAACCGGGTTGTCCTGGCCACCGACGGCGATTTCAACGTGGGGGTCAGCAGCACCGAGACCCTGGTCGATATGGTCGAGCGCGAGCGTGCGGCCGGGATCCAGCTGACCACGCTCGGCTATGGCACCGGCAATTACAACGAGGCCATGATGGAGCAGATCGCCGACCACGGGAACGGCAACTACGCCTATATCGACAGCCCGCGCGAGGCTCAGAAGGTGCTCGACCAGGAGCTGTCCTCGACCCTGTTCACCATTGCCCAAGACGTGAAGATCCAGGTCGAGTTCAACCCGGCCTACGTCGCCGAATATCGGCTGATCGGCTATGAGAACCGGGCGCTCCGCGAGGAGGATTTCGACAATGACGCCGTCGATGCGGGCGACATCGGCGCGGGCCACCAGGTCACGGCGCTGTACGAGATCGTGCCGGCCGGAAGCCAGGGCTGGCTTCCGTCGCGCCGCTACGAAGCGAACCGGCGCGTCGCACAGGGAACAGGCGGGAGCGAGCTCGCATTCCTGCGGCTGCGCTACAAGCTCCCCGGGCAGGACGAATCCCGCCTGATCGAGCAACCGGTGGCGGCGAGCCTGGTCCGCTCGGCGCGCGCTCCGACGGGCGATACCGCCTTCGCAGCCGCCGTCGCCGCCTACGGCCAGCTGCTTCGCGGCGACACCAATCTCGGCCGATTCACCTTCGCCGATGCCCGCGCACTGGCCGGCCGTGCCAGCCTGGGCGACTTCTGGAGGCTCGAATTCATCGCGCTGACGCAGGCCGCCGAACACCATGTCCGCGAGGAGCGCGCGGAGCGCTGACCGCAATTCGTTGCACCGCCGGAACCTCCTCCAGCCCCGCACGCTCACGCATTTCGTGGCGTTGGTTGGAGGTTCCGGATGGAGCGGGTAGCGCGGCTGGAGACGTTCGCTCGGCTTGGTTATTTCGCGCGTGGCATCGTCTACCTGTTGCTCGGTTATTTCGCATTGAGCACCGGCGGCGGAGAGGGCACCGCCACCGTGATCGACCGGCTTCGGAGCGTTCCGGGCGGAAGCCTGCTTCTGCTCCTGATCGCCGCCGGCCTCGCCAGCTACGGGCTGTTCCGTCTCTATAGCGGTTGGATGGATCTCAACGGCGACGGAAGCGATGCCGGCGGGATGATCAAGCGCTTCGGCCAGGGTGCCAGCGCGGCCACCCACATGGCGCTCGCCTTCCTGGCTGCGAAGGCGGCGATGGGGCTTCGAAGCAGCGGCGACGGCGCAAGCGAGGCGGCCGAGACCGCTTTCACCTTTCCCGGCGGAGCGATCGCCGTCGGCCTCGTCGGCGCCCTTATCTTCGTCACCGGCCTCGGCAATCTCCTCGAAGCCTGGAAGGCGACCTTCCGCCGGCTCCTCGACGCCAAGGCGCCGGGCTGGACCTGCCACGTCGGACGCGCGGGCTACGCCGCCCGCGGCGCCGTGTTCGTCATGATCGGCTGGCAGGTCATCGCCCTTGCCGCCGGCCTCGACGACGGCCGCATCGGCATGGAGAGCGCGATGGCGGAGCTCAGCCGGCGCGAATGGCTGTTCACCGCGATCGCGACCGGACTCGGCCTGTTCGGACTGTTCAGCCTGGTCATGGCCGCCTTCGCCCGAATTCGCGACGAAAACGTCCTCGAGCGCCTGAAGGCGAAGATCAGGCGGCGCTAAACGTCGAGGTTCGCGACGTTGAGCGCGTTCTCCTGGATGAAGTCGCGGCGCGGCTCGACGAGATCGCCCATCAGGCGGCCGAAAATATCGTCGGCTTCGTCGGTCTCGCGCACCTTGACCTGAAGCAGCGAGCGAACGTCGGTGTCCAGCGTCGTTTCCCAGAGTTGATCCGGGTTCATCTCGCCGAGACCTTTGTAGCGCTGCATCGAGATGCCCTTGCGGCCGACATTGGTCACGGCCTCGAACAGGCCGATCGGTCCGAAAATGGCCGTTTCGTCGCCCTTGCGGCGCAGCGTGCTGGGTTTCGCGTATACGTCCTGCAGCAGCGGCGCATATTCGTCGAGCCGCCGCGCATCGGCAGAGGCGAGCAAAGCCTGATCGATCATCGCCACATCCTTCACACCGCGCACGGTGCGTTCGAAGTGGAAGCCTTCCGTGTCGAAGCGACCCTGCCAGCCGCGCTCGGTTTCATCCGCGAGAATGTCGAGTCGCCGGGCAATGTACTGAGCAGCGTCAGCCGCACTCTCCGGATTGCCGGTTACGCGCGGTGTCAGCACGCCGGCGATAGCGGCCTGTTCGATCACCTTGCGATTGTAGCGCGAATGCAGACCGTTCAGGAGAAAGCGAATAGAGCGCGCATTTTCCAGCAGCCGGCGAAGATCGGCACCCGCGCGTTCCTCGCCATTGGCCAGTTTCAGCACGCTGTCTTCAAGGCCATTCTCGATCAGGTAATCTTCAAGCGCGCGCTCGTCCTTCAGATATTGCTCCGACTTGCCACGCGAGACTTTGTAGAGCGGCGGCTGCGCAATGTAGAGATAGCCGCCCTCGATGATGTCGGGCATCTGCCGGAAGAAGAAGGTCAGCAACAGCGTGCGGATGTGGGAACCGTCCACGTCCGCGTCCGTCATGATGATGATCTTGTGATAGCGCAGCTTCTTGATGTCGAACTCATCGCGGATGCCGGCGCCAAGCGCGGTGATCAGCGTGCCGATTTCGTTGGACGAGAGCATCTTGTCGAAGCGCGCGCGCTCGACATTGAGGATCTTGCCGCGCAGTGGAAGCACGGCCTGGAATTCGCGGTTGCGTCCTTGCTTTGCGGAGCCGCCGGCGCTGTCACCCTCGACGATGAAGATTTCCGAACCCTGCGCCGCGGTGTTGGTGCAATCGGCGAGCTTGCCGGGCAGG
>JAEZHP010000080.1 GCA_023416515.1 Pseudomonadota bacterium
AGCCGCGCCGCCTCGCGTCGTTTCTCCAGCTCTTCGATCGTCGTCGCCATCTAATTTCCCTTTGCAGCGCGAGTCCGGGCCGTCCTTCCACGGCTCGGCGGAGGCGGTCAATCGCGGGTCCGCGTCATGCTGCAATGCAGCGTGGCAGAATAATCTTGATCTCTATCAGTGTTACGGAACCGCAACCGCTTCCAACCCGTTGGACAAGCACAGAGTTCTACCATGCAAAATCCAAGGGAGTGGTGCGCGAAATGATGACCCGCGTCGGGGTGCCAGTTGAGTCGGAAGCCGAGCACTCGGCGCCGGACAATAATCGTCCTACACTGCTGTGCTTTTCGCACCTGCGGTGGGATTTCGTTTTCCAGCGGCCGCAGCACCTGATGAGCCGCTTCGCGGACGAGATGACGGTCGTCTATTGGGAAGAGCCAGTCGAGATCGGCCGTAAGGAGACGCCGCTGCTTCGCGTTCGGACGGCCGAGGATTGCCCTAACGTGCGGATCGTCGTGCCCCACCTTCCCGAAGGCCTGGACGAGGAGCGTCGCGAGGCGGCGCTGAAGCGTCTCCTGGACGCCTATTCCGCCGGCCTGAATCGGCCGCTCATCGCCTGGTACTACACGCCGATGATGCTGCCCTTCTCGCGCGACATCGACGCAACCGTCACGGTGTTCGACGCGATGGACGAGCTGTCGAAGTTCAAGTTCGCGCCGCCGCGGCTGCTCGAGCTCGAGCAGGAGCTTATCGATCGGGCCGACCTCGTCTTCACCGGCGGTACCAGCCTGTTCGAAGCCAAGAAGGACCGCCACGACAGCGTTCACCTGTTCCCCTCGTCGGTCGATCGCGCGCATTTCCAGCGCGCTCGAACGGCGCTGCCCGAGCCGCACGACCAGGCCGAGATCCCGCACCCGCGCCTCGGCTTCTACGGAGTGCTCGACGAGCGTTTCGACACCGAGCTTCTCGATCGCATCGCGGAAATGCGCCCCGAGTGGCATTTCGTCATGGTCGGCCCGGTCGTGAAGATTTCCGACGACGACCTGCCGAAGCGGCCGAACATCCATTACCTCGGCGGCAAGAAATACGAGCAGCTGCCGTCCTATCTTTCCGGATGGGACGTAGCCTTGATGCCGTTCGCGATGAACGAATCGACGGAGTTCATCTCGCCGACCAAAACCCCGGAATATCTCGCGGGCGGCAAGCCCGTGGTTTCCACTCCGGTTCGCGACGTCGTGCGCCATTACGGCCAGCTCGAAGGGGTCGGGATCGCCCGCACTGCCGAGCGGTTCGTCGATGAATGCGAGCGCGCGCTGAAGCTTCTTCCGCGTGGCGACTGGCTTGCCGAAGCCGATCTTCTCCTTGCCGCGACCAGCTGGAGCACCACCCAGGCGCGCATGTCCGGCCTGATCGCCGAAGTCCTCGGCGAGTGGACCGGCATCGACACGTCGGCGCTGCTGGTGGCCGCGGAATGAACGCCCAGCCGGGCGCCCTAAGGGGGCGGAAACCCTACGACTATCTCGTCGTCGGGGCCGGCTTTGCTGGCTCCGTGATCGCCGAGCGGCTGGCGAGCCAGCATGGGGCGCGCGTGCTTCTTATCGACCGTCGCCCGCATATCGGCGGGAACGCCTATGACGAGCCGAACGAGGCCGGGATCCTCTACCACAAGTACGGGCCGCACATCTTCCACACGAACAGCGAGGCGGTGGTCGACTACCTCTCGCAGTTCACCGAGTGGCGGCCCTACGAGCATCGCGTCCGGGCCGTGGTCCGAGACCGGCTCGTGCCGATCCCGATCAACCGGACAACCCTCAATGAGCTGTTCGACCTCGACCTGATGACCGACGAGGAAGCGGCGGACTATCTGGCCTCGCGCGCGGAGCCGGTCGACGACATCCAGACATCGGAGGACGTCGTCATCAATGCCGTGGGCCGCGAGCTCTACGAGCTGTTCTTCCAGGGCTACACGCGAAAGCAATGGGGGCTCGACCCGTCACAGCTCGACAAGTCGGTGACGGCCCGCATCCCGACGCGGACGAACACGGACGACCGGTATTTCACCGACACGTTCCAGGCGATGCCGAAGGACGGGTACACGGCGATGTTCGAGCGGATCGTGGCGCACCCGCTGATCGAAATTCGCACCGGCGTCGATTTCCGCGAGCTGAAGGACCGCTGGAAAGAGATGGCGGACCACCTCGTCTATACCGGGCCGATCGATGAGTATTTCGATCATCGCTTCGGCAAGCTTCCGTACCGGAGCCTGAAGTTCGACCACCGGACGCTCGAGCAGGAGCGCTTCCAGGAAACGGGAACCGTCAATTACCCGGCACCCGACGTGCCCTACACGCGCATCAGCGAATACAAGCATCTGACCGGGCAGGAGCACCCGCGAACGACGATCACCTACGAATATCCGTCGGCCGAGGGCGATCCCTATTATCCGATCCCGCGCGCGGAGAATCAGCAACTCTTCAAGAAGTACGAAGCGCTCGCGGACGCGACCGAGGACGTCACTTTTGTCGGCCGGCTCGCGACCTACCGTTACTACAACATGGACCAGATCGTCGGGCAGGCGCTGGCGACGTTCCGTCGCCTCGACGAGAAGCGCCAGGCGGGCGAGCAGGCAGCGACCGCCATCGCGGCGCAATAGCTGGACGGCGTTCCTTTTCCCGCGCGGGGACGAGCGGCCGCGCCAGCGTTTGACATCGCGTGCGCGGCCCATATGCATGCGGCGCATGCACCATTCCCTGGGCTCGACTGAAGGCCGGCTTCGCTCGAACGGCGGCGGCGATGCCGCGCGCTGCGACTATACCAACCCGATCCTGGACTGCGACTTCCCCGACCCGGCCGTCGTCCTTGCGCCCGATGGATTCTACTACGCCTACGCGACGCAGACCCAACGCGACGGGCGCTGGATCAACATCCAGCTCGCGCGGTCGGCCAACCTGATCGATTGGGAGCATCTGGGCGACGCGCTTCCGGTCAAGCCGGAATGGGCCCAGGGAACGCAGGATTTCTGGGCCCCCAGCGTCATCCACGACGGCTCGACCTATTTTCTCTATTATTCGGCGACCCCGGATTTCTGCCACGCCCCCGAGCAGGGCCATGCGCTGGCTGTCGCAACCTCGGACTCTCCGGCGGGGCCGTTCGTGGACATGGGCATGCCCCTGCTCCTCGGCGCGGGTTTCGAATTCATCGACCCAATGGCGTTCGACGATCCCGTGACCGGGAAGCATTATCTCTACTGGGGTTCGGGATTCCAGCCGATCAAGGTGCAGGAGCTGGCGCCCGACCGCCTGTCGTTCGCGCCAGGCACGAACCCGATCGATATCGTCTGGCCTAACCCCGAGAAGGATCAATTCCCGAGACTGGTCGAGGCGGCTTGGGTGATCCACCGGGACGGCTATTACTACCTGTTCTACTCCGGCGATAATTGCTGCGGCCCCAATGCCGAATATGGTGTCATGGTCGCTCGCTCGGACTGTCCGACGGGTCCATTCGAAACCCTAGAGAAAGCCAAAGGCGTCCGTCACAGTTTGGTGCTGGAAAAGAACCATTACTGGCTCGCGCCCGGTCACAATTGCGTCGCCGCGGACAAGCAGGGTCAGTTGTGGATGCTCTATCATGCGATCGATCCGAAGAAGCCGCGGCAGAGCCAGGAGCACGAGATCAACAGCCGCCGAATCATGCTCATCGATCCCATCGAATGGGATGACGGCTGGCCGCGCGTGGGAACGCCCTCGCACGAACCGAGGCCAGCGCCACTGGCGCCCTGACAGCCCTCTGAGCCAACTCTGAACAACAATGGCCCGCCTGAGTTGAACGCTCCTGGGGGCGGTTTCAGGAGCGCCGGAGTGGCCACAG
>JAEZHP010000092.1 GCA_023416515.1 Pseudomonadota bacterium
GCGCCGCAGCCGTCGCGAAGGCAAGCATCATCCCTCCCCCGGCGAAATCGGCGATGTAATTGACGGGCACGACCGGCCGCTCCTTGGGGCCGATGCCATGCAGCAGTCCCGAGACCGCGAGATAATCGATATCGTGGCCTACCGATTGCGCGAGCGGCCCTTCCTGCCCCCAGCCGGTGACCCGGCCGTAGACCAGCTTTGGATTGGTAGCGAGCAGTTGCTCGGGACCGAGCCCGAGACGCTCCATGACGCCCGGGCGGTAGCTTTCGATCAGCCCATCGGCTCGCTCCGCGAGCCGTTGCACGACCTCCCGCGCCAAATCCTTCTTGAGATCGAGCGCGATGCTCCGCCGCGAACGCAGCAGCGGATCGTTGGGGATTCCGATCAGTCCCTCGCGCTCGACGCGAATGACGTCGGCGCCATGATCGGCGAGCATCATCCCGGCGAACGGCGCCGGGCCGATGCCGGCCATTTCGACGATCGTCAGTCCCTGTAGCGGCCCCGGCATCGCGCTCTCATGCACGCGCGACCCGCTTCAACTCAAGCCGGTGCCGGGATGACTCAGCGCGAGCGAAGCGCTTCCCCGATCGTCGCGATCGGCGATGCCAACGCCCGCTCGACGCACAAGGCCGCAACGCAGGCCAAAGCGGCGCCGATAAGCGCGGTCGAGGCGAACTGCAGCATTCGCGAGCGCCCCCGGCTCGACTCGTGCGAATCCTTGTGCGTGTGGACCGGGCGGTTCGCGTGGACGGCCTCGACTGCCGCGGCCGCCGTTTCGGCATTGGTGATCTCATCGACCGGAAGCGGATCCGGCGCGTACAGCCCCATTCGACGGTTCTCACGCCATACCACGCGCGCGATGATGAGATGGCCTCCGCGGCTTAGCTGGACGACGCTCCCCGGCTGCGCCGCGCCTTTCGAATAGACGAGCAGGCCGCGCGACGAGATGTTGAGGATGCAGGCGTCGCTCCATCCGGACTGGCTGCGCATGCGCGCAGGAAGGACTGCCCGTCGGCGCTCCTCCCGTTGTTTTTGCGACCGAATGGTGACCTGCTGCCCCATGCGCAGGTGCTGGCGCACTCTTGCTCGCCGCGCGCTTAAGCATCCCTCCGTTGCGGATGCGATTGGAGGAAAGGCTTGGCTGGGGCGGCAGGATTCGAACCTGCGAATGCCGGTACCAAAAACCGGTGCCTTACCACTTGGCGACGCCCCAGCAGGCAGAGAGCGCGCATATAGCCGCGCGCGGTGGAGTTGGAAGGGCTCAGCTGTTGGGAATGCGCCCGTTCACCACGTCGTCGTAATCCTTGGCGAGCTGTCGCGTAAGGTCGCCGACCTCGAAGCTCCACGGGCCGACCGAGCCGACCGGCGTCACCTCGGCCGCGCTTCCGGTAAGAAACATCTGCTCGAAGCTTTCGAGCTCGTCCGGCCAGATCGCGCGCTCGTGCACCTCGATCCCGCGCTTGCGGGCGAGGTCCATCACCGTGCGCCGAGTAATGCCGTCGAGGAAGCAGTCGGGCGTCGGCGTGTGGATCGCGCCTTCGCGCACGAAGAAGGCGTTGGCGCCCGTCGCCTCCGCAACCTGGCCGCGCCAATCGAACATCAAGGCGTCGTCGAAGCCGGTGTCCTCGGCATGCTTCCGCGACAGCATCGCGATCATGTACAGCCCCGAGGCCTTCGAATGCACGGGCGCGGTGTAGGGCGCGGGCCGGCGCCACGGCGCGATCGTCAGGCGGATCCCCTTTGCCGCCTTCTCGGGCGAGAAATATTTGCCCCATTCCCAGGCGGCGATCGCAAGATGCGCTTTCGTGCCGGTCGGCGATACGCCCATCCGTTCGGAGCCGAGCCAGGCAACCGGGCGCATGTAAGCATCGACCAGATTGTTGGCCTTGAGCACTTCCCTGCAGGCGTCGCCGATCTGCTCGACCGTCCAGGGGACCTCGAAACCGAGGAGATTCGCGCTCTTGTGAAGGCGCTCGCTATGCTCGCGAAGCTTGAATATCTCGCCGTTATAGGCCCGCTGCCCTTCGAAGACCGACGACGCGTAATGGAGCGCGTGGGTCAGGACGTGAACCTCGGCCTCGCGCCACGGGACCATCTCCCCGTCGAACCAGATGAAGCCGTCGCGGTCGTGGTAAGTCTGCGGATCTGCCATGGGATACTGCGCCTAGGACAGGCACCGATGATCGTAAAGTTTACGCGACCTGCTCGCCCCGCGCTTCGGCCGCAAGTTCGGCTCCGCGCCGCCGTGCCGCGCCGATCGTGGCCGCGATCAGCTGGCGGAAGGCGTCCTCGCGATCGAGGACCGAAAGGCCGGCTTCCGTCGTTCCGCGTGGGCTTGCGACCCGGCGTGCAAGATCGGCCATCGTCTCGCCGCTGGCAGCCGCCATCCAGGCTGTTCCGAGCACCGTCTCCAGCGCGATCGTCGAAGCGAGCGATGCGGGAAGCCCCTGCTCCGCTCCGGCGGCCGCGAGCGCATCGATGAAGCGCGCGACATAAGCGGGCCCGGCGCCCGCGACCGCCCCGATTGCTCCCAGCACCTGCTCGCTTTCCGCCCACATCGCGAAGCCAAGCGCGGAGAACAGGTCGGACAATTGCTTGCGAACCTCGTCCGAGAGGCCGTCGGCGGCGTGCAGGGCGACCACTCCGCGCCGGACCGATACTGGCAGGTTCGGGTTCGCCCGAACGATCGCGCCCTTGGCAAAGCGCTGCCGCAGGCTCTCCACCTCGACGCCCGCCAGGATCGAGACGATGATCGTCTTCGAGCTAAGCCAGGGCGCAAGCTCCGGCGCCACCTCGTCGAGCGACTGCGGCTTGAAGCCGAGGACGATCATGGCGGGCGCGGTTCCGGCATCCTTGATCGACGTGACAGTGCGCACGCCCTCGACGGGCGTTCCGCTCGGGCGGATCGCAACCGCGTTCGCGAGGTCGACGCCGGCCGATCGCCAGCCTTCGACCATTGCTCCGGCAATGTTGCCGCAGCCCACGAACCAGGTCGGGGAAGGCATTTGCATCGAAGAACTCCTAAGCTTCGCCGTGCGTGTCGATGAGCGCGGCTGCGATGGCCTCGCCCGGGCTCTTTCCGCCCCACAGCACGAACTGGAACACGGGGTAGAAGCGCTCGCACTCATCGATCGCGCTTTCGACCAGCATCTCGGTCTGCGCGAGCGTCATCGCGCCGCCTTCGTCGCCGCCGCCGATCATCGCGGCGTGGCGGA
>JAEZHP010000009.1 GCA_023416515.1 Pseudomonadota bacterium
GACGCGGAAGCGCTCCAGTGGCTCACCCCCGAGCAGACCGCCGGCAAGAAGCATCCGTATTTGTTCAGCCAGGGCCAGCCCACGCTCAACCGGACCTGGATCCCGACGCAGGACAGCCCCGGCATCCGCCAAACGTGGAGCGCGCGGGTGACCGCGCCGGAGCCGCTCAAGGTCGTGATGTCGGGCGAGCGGCTGACCCCTGATGGCGAACCGGCCGGCAATGGCCGGCGAGTCTTCCGCTTCAAGATGGACAAGCCGGTCGCGCCCTATCTGATCGCGATCGCAGCCGGCGACCTGGCGTTCCGCGAGCTCGGTCCGCGCACCGGCGTCTGGACCGAGCCGGCGATGCTGGACGCCGCGGCGCGCGAGCTCGCCGACACCGAGAAGATGGTGGAAGCCGCGGAGAAGCTCTACGGGCCGTACCGCTGGGGCCGCTACGACGTGATCGTTCTCCCGCCGTCCTTCCCCTACGGCGGGATGGAGAATCCGACCCTCACCTTCCTGACGCCGACCTTCATCGCCGGAGACAAGAGTCTTGTCGGCCTCGTCGCGCACGAGCTCGCGCACAGCTGGTCCGGCAACCTCGTCACCAACGCCACTTGGGCCGACAGCTGGCTCAACGAGGGCTTCACCTCCTATTTCGAGAACCGCATCATGGAGGCGATCTACGGGACGCGCCGTGCCCGCCAGGAAGCGGCGCTGAGCTTCGACGACATGACCGAAGCGCTGGAGGAAGAGAAGAACGACGACACGACGCGGCTGCACCTTCCGCCCGCGGAAGCGACCCCCGACGGAGGTTCGAGCGGCATCATCTACGACAAGGGCGCGGTATTCCTCCGTACCATCGAGACGATCGTCGGGCGCGACCGGTTCGACGCCTATCTGCGGTCCTACTTCGACCGCCACGCGTTCCAGCCGATGACATCGGCGCGCTTCCTCGCCGACCTTCGCGAGCATCTCGTCAAGGGCGACAAGGACCTCGAGGCGAAGCTGATGCTCGACCAGTGGGTCTACCAGCCGGGACTTCCGTCGAATGTCGCTCGGCCGGACCGCCAGGCCTTCGCCGAGGTCGACAAGGCCGCGGCCGCCTTCGCCAAGGGCAGCCCGCCGGCTGCGGACTTTGAGAGCTGGACCACCGCCGAAAAGCTCCGCTACCTCAACGCTTTGCCGCGCAAGCTGCCGGTCCAGAGGCTCGATGCGCTCGAGCAGCAGCTCAAGCTCAACGAAGCCGGCAACAACGAGGTTCTGTTCGCCTGGCTCGAGCTTGCCGTGGCCAATCGCTACGATCCGGCCATTCCCGCCCTCGATCGCTTCCTTGCGAGCCAGGGCCGCGGCAAGTTCGTCCGGCCGCTGATCGAGGCGCTCGCGGAGGACAAGCAATGGGGCCGTCCGATCGCGGCGCGCATCTATCCGAAGACCCGCCCGCTTTATCATCCGATCGTGAGGGCCGATCTCGACAAGCTCGGGCTCGGCGACTGACAGGAATCCCAACTCGGTCTTAACCGCGTTTCAACCCTCTCGCGTCTACCGCCGTGCGCAGACTAGAAGCGGGACGCGGATGTACGAGGCTCCTGACCGGTACAAACGGATGATTTCGGCGCGTTTGCCGGGCGGGGAATCGCTCGGCATTTCGGCCGGGAAGGACGACGGCCAGAGCTCGCCGCTTCGCGACGCGCAGCTGATGGCGCGCGCGCACCTCGCGCCGTTCTTTGCAGCCGCCAACATCGTTGCCGCGGCAATCGTCATCGCATGCCTGTGGGGGGAGACCTCGGTCCTGTGGCTGGGCGGCTGGGCGGCTGCCGTTGGAGTGGTCAATCTCGCGGCGATGCAGATGGCCCGCAATCACGCCGTGACCAACATCGGCCGCTCCGGCCACCCCGTCCCCGATTGGCTGCTGGTCAGCGACATCGTCGTTCGCGCGGCGCTGTGGTTGTCGCTTCCCGTTTACCTGTTCCCGCATCTTGAGCCCAACTCGCAGGTCGTCGTCGCCTCCGTAACCGCGGGCCTCGGCATTGCATCCCTCGGCCTCGTCGTCGTGCTTCCGTGCGTCGTCGCGTGGATGGCCAGCTTCACCGCGGGCATCAGCGCCGCATTGCTGATCGGCCGCGACAGCATCCCGCTCGAACATATGCTGTCGATCATGTTCACGCTCGGAGTCGCCATCTTCGGCGTCCTCGCGGTGTCGCGCTGGGCCTTCGCCCAGCTTGAGACCAATGCCGACGTCGGCTCCCAAAGCGAGAGCGCTTCGCTTCTGCTCCAGGAATATGAGCAGCGCGGCGTCGGCTGGCTTTGGCAGGTCGATTCCGAAAACCGCGTCAGCTACATCTCGTCGCGAATGGTCGCCCTTCTCGGGCGCCCGGCGAGCCAGCTCCTCGGCCACTCGCTTCCCTCGCTGCTGGGCGGGAGCGCCGAGCTCGGTCGCAAGCTCCTCGACAAGGAGCCATTCGCCAATCTCGAGATGGAGCTCGAAACGGCTCGGGGGCCGCGCTGGATTTCGATCGCCGGCGACCCGATCATCGACACCGCCGGCCGGTTCGACGGCTTTCGCGGCGTCGGGTCCGACATCACCGAGATTCGCCAGACTCAGGAGCGCCTGACCCACCTCGCCAACATGGACGTGCTTTCCGGCCTTCCGAACCGCGGCCGGGTGCGCCAGCTTCTCGGCGAGGCGCTTCGCTCGGCGACCGCGGAAAGCTATTCCTG
>JAEZHP010000161.1 GCA_023416515.1 Pseudomonadota bacterium
CGCCTACGCCTACGCCGGCCCCCACGCCCACGCCCACGCCCACGCCCACGCCCACGCCCGCGCCGACACCTTCACCGTCGCCATCCCCTCCAGCGACGCCGGCCTGGGCTCGGCGCGAAGCTCCCGCTCAGGCTCGGCCGAGCTACCCGACCGGTACATTGGCGGGGAGCATCCGGCCGGAGCAGGCGGACTCCGTCGGCTGGGACGTCGTCGACGACGACTGGTCGCTCGCCGCCGCCGGCGCCTCAGGAGTCGACGCGGGACTTACGACAGCCGCGATCATGAAGGACGCGCTCGCCGCGATCCTCGCCCAAGCCAATATCGACCAGCAAAGCGCCATGCGGATCCTGCTGCGCTAGCGCCGACCCGGCCAGGCCACCGCCGACATTCGACCTGGTGCCCCTTTAGAAAGAGCGGTTTAGTCCCCATCTTGTAGCCATGGGGAGCGTGCAGCTCCGTTCAGAATTGGTTTGGGGAAGCGGCGGTATCGCTCGCCTTCGCCGCTTGGCTCGATTGGAGATCGCGATGAGGTTCGTTTCACTGGTTGCCGCAGCCGCCGCCTTGGCCGTGCCCGCCGGCGCCGCGCTCGCGCAGAACGCGCCGGCGCAGATCAGCATCTACGAGCAGCGCAATTATGGCGGGACGCCGGTCGTCGTGACCGGAGAGCAGGCCGATCTCGGCCGGGTCGTCCAGCTTCGTTCGATCCGTGTCGCCGGCGGTGCCTGGCAGCTGTGCGAGCAAGCCAATTTCGAGGGCCGCTGCGCCCGCTTCTCGAGCGGCGACGCCGATGTGCGCGGCATGGTTCGCCAGGTGCGAAGCATTCGCCCCGCTCCGCAGGCCGGTGAAAGAGGCTGACGCCGCTTTTTGGCCTTGATCGAGTTTAAGCTCCCTTCTCGCGGTCCATTAGGGTCCGAAGCGGACGGACCGTCACGGGGTTAATCAATGCCGCGGCCCCGCGCTCACGGTAACGGTCGTGATACGGCCGGCGCTGCTGCGAGAAAATTAACCTTTAGCCACTAGCGTTTCCGGGCAATCCACCGATTTAAAGCCCGATCATTGACCCTGCGCAATGTCCGTTCCGGATCATTTCCTCTGAAAGCGCTGCTCGCGGCGCTTCTGATCGGCATGCTCTTTGGATTGGCCGACGTCGGCGAACCGCTTGAAAATGCGATGAAGCTTGGCCGATTCAAGCTTCGCGACCACCCAGCCAGCGGCGAGATCGTGCTGGTCGCCGTCGACGATCGAAGCCTTGCCGAGCATGGCCAGGTGCCGTGGACCGGCACGCGCGTCGCCGAGTTGGTCGACCGCGCTCGCGAAGCTGGGGCGGCCCGAATTCACCTGGACATGACGCTGCCCCCCGCTGGCCGTTCGGCAGACGCCCGACGCCTCGAGGCCTCGCTTGTGGCCGCCGGGGGTACCGTCACGCTTCCGGCGCGCTTTTCCGTCGATGGCCTGTCCGAGCGCAGCGCGATCCTGCCGCCGCAACGCTTCGCCCGCCACGCCGAATTGGTGAACACCAATCTGTTCGTCTGGTGGGACGATGTGATTTGGCGCCATCCTTATGGCGCGATGGTGGGCGACCAAGTGATCCCCTCGCTGAGCTCATCCCTCGCCGGATTTGCCGGCGGCTCCGAACAGATGTTTCCGGTCGATTACGGAATCGACGTCCGAAGCGTCCCTGTTCTCAGCGCCGGCGATCTCATCAGCAACCGCGTTCCGCCCGGCCTGCTGAGAGGCAAGTCGGTTGTCATCGCCAGAACCGACATTGGTGCGGACCACTATCGGGCTCCGGGGACCGGGCTCGTTCCCGGGGTTCTGATCCACATCGTCGCTGCCGAAACGCTGCTCGCGGGTGCACCGATCGATCTCGGCTGGCTCCCTCCGCTCGTGCTGAGCCTGGCACTTGCGTGGCCCATCGTCCGGAGCCGCCGCCGGACCGTTGCCCTGCCGCTCATGGGGTTCGGCTGCCTCTTGTTCTTCGCGGGACCGCTGCTGCTCGAGATCCAGCATATCCATAGCGAGGTGATGCCGGCCCTCGCCGCGATCATCACCGCTGCTAGCGCGCGCGCGATAAGCAGCGCCAGGCGCTCCTATCAGAGGCGCGGGACCACCAATATCGTCACTGGCATGCCCAACCTGCAGGCGCTTCGGAACGCTGGCGAGCGCCTCGACGCGATCGTGGTGACCGCCAGGGTCAAGAATTACGCTCATATCGCGACGACCCTGCCGGCCCAGCACGAGAAGGACCTCGTCGAGCAGATCGTGGCGCGGCTGAAGTTCGGCACCGGAACGCCAGACATCTATCAGGCGGATGAAGGCGTGTTCGTGTGGCTCTCGAGCCAATCCGGCGAGGATAGCGTCATCCAGCAGCTGGAGGGCCTCCATGCCCTGTTCCGGAGCCCGATCGTCATCGCCACCCGGATCATCGATCTGGCGGTCACCTTCGGGCTAGACGCGGACGGATCGCGCACCCTGCTCCAGCGTGTTTCGAGCTCGCTCGTCGCCGCGGACGAAGCCGCTCGCGACGGCAAGCGCTGGGCGAGCTTCAATCCGGCCAGCCTCGAGGACGCCGAGTGGAGCATGTCGCTCCTCGCCCGCCTCGACCACGCCATCGACCATGGCGAGCTGTGGGTGGCCTACCAGCCCAAGCTCGACTGCCGCTCGGGCGAGATCCTCGGTGCCGAGGCGCTGGTGCGCTGGACCCACCCCGAAAAGGGCCAGGTCTTTCCGGACCAGTTCATCGGCGCCGCGGAGCAGGGCGGTCGAATCGAGCGGCTGACCGAGTTCGTGCTCGACACCGCAATCGCGGCCGCGGCTCAGATCAACGCGAGGGGCCGCCGCTTCAGCATGGCGGTCAACCTGTCGGCGGTCCTTCTCGGCAACGACAGCCTGGTGCCGCTTGTCGAGGGGCTGTTGCGCAAGCACAAGCTCCGTCCCAACCTGCTGACTCTCGAAGTCACCGAAACCTCGACGATGGGCAGCGAGGCACGCGCCATCGCGAACCTTCGCCGCCTCAACGACATCGGGGTCGAGCTGTCGATCGACGATTACGGCACGGGCTTCTCGACCCTGGAATATCTGCGGCGGATCCCGGCTTCCGAGATCAAGATCGACCGAAGCTTCGTGACCATGCTGCACACCTCGCAGAGCGACCGAATCATGGTGAACTCGACGATCCAGCTCGCCCACTCGCTCGGCCGCAAGGTCGTCGCAGAGGGTGTCGAAAGCCAGGAGATCCTCGACCATCTCAGGCACATGCGGTGCGACTTCGTGCAAGGTTACCATACCGGTCGACCCGCCCCACTTGCCGCTCTCCTCGAGCGCCTCAAGATGAAAGCGGGCCGCGAGGCCGCTTGAATTGCCGCTCGGCGGTAATTCCCAAACGATTAGCCTTCCGCGACGGGCTCCTGTCTCAAAACAGGAGGCCGTGGTCATACTGTGTCGGTTTCGAACTTGTTAAGGATACCAATTAAGGTTAATAGACCTCTCAGGGTTAACCCTAACTAGGGAGGTAAATATGTGGGCTTGGCTTTGGGGTGGCGGCAGCTGGCGCTGACCCGTCAACACTGACGAAAAACATAAAGCCCCGTTTCGGCGGGGCTTTTTCTTTGTCTGCGATGTTCATGGGCTGGTTTCGGAGCACCGCGTTAACCAATTCGAATCGGGCCGCGCGAGTCCCCTGCCCTTGACCCGTTCGGCGCATCTGCTATTGGGCCGGCCCTGACCGCGGGTTCGCCCGCTGTCGCCGTCCGAGACAGCTGGTGGGCACTACCCGGAAATCCTGGGGCCCTTAATCGTCCAGCCTAGACGGGGAAGAAGTTTCACCAGCCGCCGGCATTGCCGCGGCTGTGTCTGCCACGGCCCTTAAGTGCCCGCGGACGAGCGACCGATCCCCTCGGACAAATACCCCGGCGGATGTCCCGTCGGGTTTTCGCATGCGCTCCCGCTCCGGCGGGGCGCGAAAGGAAGAGGCATGGATCGAGCTCAAAAGAGAGAGCAGGTCGCACAGCTGAAGCAGACGTTCAACGAGACCGGCGTGGTGGTGATCACCCGCAATCTCGGCATGACGGTGGCCCAGTCCACCGCCCTGCGGATCAAGATGCGTGAAGCTGGCGCCAGCTACAAGGTCTCCAAGAACACGCTCGCTCTCATCGCCGTCGAGGGAACGTCTTACGCGCCGATCAGCGACATGCTGAGCGGCCCGACGGCGCTCGCCACATCGACCGATCCCGTTGCGGCCGCCAAGGTCGCCGTGGATTTCGCCAAGACGACCGACAAGTTCGAGATCGTCGGCGGCGCGATGGGCGATACGCTCCTCGACGTGAATGGAGTGAAGGCGCTCGCCGAGCTGCCGTCGCTTGACGAACTGCGTGCCAAGATCGTGGGCCTCGTTCAGGCGCCCGCGACCAAGCTCGCTCAGCTCGCCAACGCGCCTGCGGCCAAGCTCGCTCGAGTGTTTGGAGCCTATGCGGCCAAAGAAGAGGCCTGATTACCCCAACCAATCACGGGGCATGAAGGCCCCGCTTACGGAGAATGAACATGGCAGACATCAACGCGCTGGTTGACCAGCTTTCCGAACTGACCGTCCTCGAGGCCGCTGACCTCGCCAAGGCCCTCGAAGAGAAGTGGGGCGTCTCGGCCGCCGCTGCTGTCGCGGTTGCCGGTCCGGCCGCCGGCGGCGGCGCCGGTGCCGCGGCTGCTGAAGAGCAGACCGAGTTCGACGTGATCCTCACCGGCGACGGTGGCAAGAAGATCAACGTCATCAAGGAAGTCCGCGCCATCACCGGCCTGGGCCTCGGCGAAGCCAAGGCGCTCGTCGAAGGCGCTCCGAAGCCGATCAAGGAAGGCGTCGCCAAGGACGAGGCCGAGAAGATCAAGAAGCAGATCGAGGAAGCCGGCGGCACCGTCGAGCTCAAGTAAGCTTCGAACCAGCTTTGCGGGTGTCTTGAAGCGCCCGTGGAGGGAGGGGGCGGTCCGGCAACGGGCCGCCCTTTTTCGTTTCCGCAGCGTTAGGCGCCCATGACCATCGTCATCGGAACCGCCGGCTGGAGCATCCCCTCGCGCGATGCCGCGCCCTTCCCCACCGAAGGCTCGGCGCTTGAGCGCTACGCCACCCGCTTCGACGGGGCGGAGATCAATTCGTCTTTCTACCGGCCGCACCGCCGCTCGACGTGGGAACGCTGGGCGGAAAGCGTGCCGGACCATTTCCGATTCTCGGTCAAGGCGCCCAAGGCGATCACCCACGAACGCAAGCTGGCCGACTGCGCCGACCCGATCGCCGCCCATCTCCGAGAGGTGAGCGCGCTCGGCGCCAAGCTTGCGGCCCACCTCGTCCAGCTTCCGCCCAGCCTCGCCTTCGACGAGCCGGTGGCCGAGCGCTTCTTCGCCTCCCTGCGGGCCGGGACGTCGGCTCAGGTCGTGTGCGAGCCGCGCCACGCATCATGGTTCGAGCCGGATGCCGAGGCCCTGCTCGAACGTCACCAGGTCGGCCGGGTTGCCGCCGATCCGGCCCGGGTCCCCGAAGCGGCGATCCCGGGCGGCTGGCGCGGAATCACCTATCTCCGGCTTCACGGCTCGCCGATCATCTACCGCTCGTCCTACGAGGATCGAGCGCTGGAAGCCTATGCCGCCGCCATCCGCGCCGCCCCAGGCGATGCCTGGTGCATCTTCGACAACACGCTTGGGGGTGCGACGTCGAACGCGCTCGACCTCCTCGAAAAGCTGAAAGGGGGAACTGTGGCGGGCGCGACCGGTTGAGTGCGCCTCATGCAAAACCTCCGTATTCCCTTACTCGCCGCCGGCGGGACCCTCGCCGGCCTTGCCCTCGTCAACGGGGCCCAATCGAAGCGGGCCGAGCGCGACCACCCGCCCCTCGGGCGTTTCCTCGAAGTCGGCGGAGCCCGGCTTCATTATGTCGAACGAGGCAGCGGTCCGCCGATCCTGCTCGTCCACGGCAACGGCACGATGGTCGAGGACTGGATGATCTCTGGCCTCTTCGACGAGCTCGCCAAGACCAACCGGGTCGTCGCCATCGACCGTCCCGGTTTCGGGCACAGCAGCCGCCCACGCGGCACGAGTTGGACGGTCGAGCGTCAGGCGGCCCTGCTCGCCGAGGCGCTTCGAATGCTCGACGTCGAGAAAGCAGTCGTGGTGGGTCACAGCTTCGGCTCGCTGGTGACCGCCGCGCTCGCTCTCAATCATCCCGACCGCCTGCGCGGGGTCGCGCTGATCGGCGGCTATTATTATTCGACTCCGCGCGCCGACGTGTGGCTGGTGGCGCCGTCGGCGATCCCGGGGATCGGCGATCTCCTTCGCTACACGATCGTGCCGCCCCTCGCCCACGCTTTGCGAAGCCGTTTCACCGCTCGGCTGTTCGGGCCGGCCAAGCCGACCAAGGCCTGGCGCGAGCGTTTCCCATGGCAAATGGCGCTCAAGCCCTCGCGAATCCGAGCGGGTGCATCCGACGCTGCGCTGATGATCGTTGGCGCCGCCGCACTGGACTCACGCTATCCGGAGATCGAGATGCCCGTCGCGGTCATCGCCGGTCGAGGCGACCGGATGGTCCACTCGCCGACCCAGTCCGAGCGGCTTCACCAGGCGTTGCCGAAGAGCCGCCTGCACCTGCTCGACGGCATCGGCCACATGGCCCACCACAACGCGATGGACGAGGTGGCGGCCGCGATCCGGCTCGTGTGAACGAGGGCCCTTAGAAATAGGCGGCCTCGTTCGGGACCAGGAGCGGTTCCAGGCGAAGGCCAGCGGTGCCCATGCCGTCGCCGTCGATCATCACCGCGCCGAAGTCGCTGACCCCCAGGAGCACCACTGAGCCGCCGCCGCGGTTGAACGCGATGGTAAGATCGGCGATGCCGTCGCCGTTGACGTCGCCGACGCGGTGGCTCTGAACCCCCACGCCGTCCGCAAGGACGAGACGGTCCTCCGCGACATTGAAGTCGAGGATCGTGTCGTTGCCGCCGCCGCGCGCGAACCAGAAGGAGTCGGCCCCCGCACCGCCCGACATCCGGTCATTGCCGTTGCCGCCGAAGAGGTTGTCCCGGCCAGCGCCACCGTCGAGATAGTCGTTGCCATTGCCGCCGTAGAGCACGTCGTTGCCGGCGCCTCCGTACAGCGTGTCGTTGCCGTTGTCCCCGGACAGCACGTCGTGCCCACCGTTGCCCGAAAGCGTGTCGTTGCCGTTGCCGCCGTAGAGGAAATCCTCGCCGTTTCCGGTGATGATGACGTCGTTGCCGTTGCCGCCGACGCGGGTCTCCGTGTCGAAGCGGCCGGTCACGGTCACCTCGACGGTTGCGGTGCTCGTCAGGCCGTTGCCGTCCGTCACCGTGTAGGTGAAGCGGTCGGTCGCGGTCTGGCCGGGGAGCAGCAGATCGAAGGAATCGGCGTCCGCGACGTAGCGTAGCGTCTGGGTCGCCGAGTTGAAGATCACGCTGCCATTGGTCGCCGACGTATCCACCGACTGGATGGTGAGGGTGGTGCCCACATCCGGATCGCTGTCGTTGGCGATCAGCGTGCTCCACAGGTTGCCGGTGGTCGAGTCCTCATCGACCGCGACCGAATCGTCGACCGCCACCGGCGCCTCGTTCACATCCGAGACGGTGATGGTGAAGGTGCGGGTGACTCGAAGCCCGTCCGGATCCACCGCCTCGGCGGTGATCGTGTAGCTCGACCGTTCCTCGAAGTTGAGCGGGGCGGTCGTGGTGAGAGCGCCGGTCGCCGAATCGAGGTCGAACAGGCCGCCGGCATCGTCGACCAGTTGGAAGGACAGCACGTCCTCGTCCGGATCGTCGGCACTGAGCGTCCCGACGATGGTTCCGGCGGGAGCATTTTCCGCGACCGTCGAGCCGTCGATCTGGAGATCGGTCGGCGCCTCGTTGGGATGCTCGATGAAGACCCGGCCGACGATCGGATCGTGGTCGGTTCCGCGGAACACGGTTCGCGGCTGCTCGGTATTGATGTGGACGATGTCGAACTGAGCGCCTGGAAGCATCGTCCCACTGACCAGCAGGTGATCGATGGCCTGGCTGTTGCCGTCGAAGAGATAGCCGTAACGCTCTTCCTCCGGATTGAGGCGGTGGAGATTGGTGACGACCCCGCCCGCTTCGAGGCTGGTCAGCGAGGGCTCGAACCAGAAGCCGTTGAAGTCGCCGAGCACTCCGAGGCGAAGGTTCGGATTTGTCCCGAGCGACTCCTCCAGATACTGGCGAACCACCGCGCTCTGGGCGTTGCGCGAGGCATCGCCGGCGTTGAACGGCGGCTGGTTGGCGCCCATCAGCGGGTCGCTGTTGAGGCGAGCGGAGGCGTGAACGTTGACCAGCCTGACGACCTCGCCGTTGAACAGGAAGTCGGCGACGAGCGGGTTGCGGCTATTCGCGAACGCTGTGCTTCCGGGGCCGCCGGTGAGCAGCTGCGCGCTGCCCTCGACATAGGTGACCCGGTCTGCGCGGTAGAGATAGCCGTTGCGGATGTTGCCGCCGGCCTCGCCGCCGGTGCTGTTCGCGGTCGACGGAGCGATCTCGACATAGACGTACCGCGGCCCGCCATCCTCGAGTATCTCGTTGATCAGCCGCTGCGCCGTCTCAGCGGCCGACAGCGGATGGCTGCCGTTCGCGCCATTGGCGTCCTGCATCTCCTGGAGGCCGATGATGTCGGGAGCCTGGAGGTTGAGGCGGATATTGTCGGCGAGCATCTCGAACTTAGCCTCGCTGTCCTCGAGGCTCAGATTCTCGACGTTGAAGCTGGCGATGGTGAGGTGGTTGCGGCCGCCGACCAGCGAGGTCGTCTCGCGGCTGAGCGGGCCCTCGTCGTGGGTGACGACTGCCGGGTCGCCAAGCACCACGCGGAAATTGCCGTCGCCATAGGAGACGACTCCGGTCACGTCGCCGAGCCGGTCGCCCTGGGTGAGGTTCTCGAGTTGCGGATCGCCGGTGAGGCGGATCCGCTCGGGATTATAGTCGCCGTCCGAGATGGTGATCCCGCCACGGCTGTTGATGCCGCTCGCGCCCTCCCCGCCAGATGCGACGACATGAACTCCGCCGTCGCGGCCGTTGGCGACGACGAGCGGCGCCTCGACGGTGACTCGCATGCCTTCCAGCGCCTCGTAGAAGTCGATCCCGTCATTCTGGGGATCGAAGACGCTGAAGCCGTCGTCGTCGATAATCTCCGAGGGCGGAAGGATGCCGCCGGTGCCGATCACTACCGCTTCGGGAAGCGCGTTTCCGCTCGACTGGACGCTGACGCTCGACGCCTCGATCTCGGTCGTGGTGAGGCCGGCGCCGCCGCCGAACTCGGTCACCGTTCCGCTCACCTGGACCCCGTCGCCCATCGCGACGGTCGGAGCGGTTCGCGTGAACACAAAGATGGCGTCAGAGGTGCGCGCGTTGCCGTCGCCGGCAGCGTCCTGAAGATAGAAGCCGTTCGACGTGATCGCGGTAACGATTCCGGTAGTCGTCACCGGCTGTCCCTCGAACGGCGAGCGGTGCTGCTCGCCCTGGATCTCATAGATGCGCAAGCTCAGCGGGTCATCGTTGACGATCACTCCGGTGGCCTGGCCGTCGGCGATCGCGACATTGCCGGTGGTCCCGGTCAGGGTGACGGTCAGGCTCTCATTATATTCGGGCGAGGTATCGCCGCTGATCCGGACCCGGATCTCGACGCTGGCGACTCCGGGGCCGAAGGCGACGCTTCCGGTCAGCGCCTGGCCGGGGGCAAGGTCGGCCGAGTCGGTGGTGCCGTGGCCGATCTGATAGTCGACGGTTGCGCTCTGGTTGAGGCCGCCGGCGCGGCGGACGGTGAACACCATGTCGCGCTCGCCGTCATTGCCCTCCACGACTCGCGCGTCGATGATGCTGAGGCGGCCGGTCGCGTTGCCTCCGACGAAGTCCTGGCCGGTGTTGACCGATCCGAAATTGTCGGCGCGCGCACTCGTCCAGGTAAAGTCCTCATAGCTTGCGCCGGTGCCGGTCAGCTGAAGCGACAGGCCGGGCTGGTCGCCGCCCGATTCCGAAACGCCGATGTCGGTGCTGGTCATGCCCGCGGCGGGACCGTTGGCCGCGGTGATCGTGCCTTCGTAGGAGAGGAACTGGACGACCCGGCCGAACGGGTCGACTAGGGCGAAGCCGTCCGGCGAGCCGTTCTGGATTCCGCTTCCGCCGACCGCGAAGGAGAGCGTTCCGTAGCCGTCATCCTGGTTGGGAACGATGCCGCCAAGACTGATCAGCGGCGCATAGGTCGAGCTGTTGCTGCCGTTGTAGAGAACGATGGTCCAGCCGCTGAGATCGGTTCCTGCTGCCGCCGCGACCTCGATCCGCTCGCCGACGTCCGGGTTGCCCTGGTTGTCGTAATGGATCTCGTTGACGAACACGCCGCGGTTGAGCGGCGGCACGTCGTCGTTGCGGATGGTGCCGAGGCCGGTCGCGGTGCCGATCGCCGCGCCCCCGGTCGCTCCCGACAGGGTGACGGTGAAGGTCTCGTTCGGCTCCGCCTGGAGGTCGCCCGCGACGTTGATGGTGATCGTCGCGACCGTTTGTCCGTCGGCGAAGTTGACCGTCCCGGTCAGCGGCGTGCCGGGCGCGAGATCGGCGGCGTCCGCCGAGTTGAAGCCGATCGAATAGGTCGCGGAGACAGCGCCGTCGGAACCGCCGCTGCGCGTGACGGTGAAGACCATCGCGGTCGTTCCGGAATTGCCCTCGTCGACGCTGACATTTCCGATCGACAGGCTTCCCGGCTGAACGGGCGGCACGTCGTCATTGACGATGGTGCCGAGTCCGCTGGAATCGCCGAGCGCGGCGCCGGTCACGGAGGTGAGCTGGACGGTGAAGGTCTCGTTGGCCTCGATCGCGGTGTCGCCGATCACCGGAACGGCGATCTGGATGCTGGTCTGGCCCGGAGCGAAGGTGACGCTGCCGGTGATGGCGGCATAATCCTCGCCAGCAAGCGCGGTCCCGTTCGCGGTCGTGTAGGTGACCGTCACCGGCTCCTCGGAGGGGCCCGACAGGCTGATCGTGAAGACCGCGTTGGTGACTCCGCTATTGCCTTCCGTGATCGTGGCGTCGCCCACGGACACCGTGACCGGGCCGGCGAGCGCGGTGATCGAGAAATCGTCGATCGCGAGGCCGTCGTCCGCTCCCGCCGCGTCGAAATCGGTCCAGCGCACGTAGAAAGCGGCCCCGGCCGGGATGTTGAGGCCATTGATCTGCGCCGAAAGCTCGGTGCGGTTTGCGGCGAGGTTGCCGTTGAGGGCGCCGACCGTGCCGGTCGTGACCGGAGAGCTGAAGTCGAGGGCGTTGACGTCGATCCAGGTGGTGCCGTCGAGGCTGTACTGGAAGTCGAGCCGGTCGGCGCGTCCGGTCGCGCCCAAACGCCATTGCTCGCCGGTATAGCTGACCAGGAGCGAGGTCAGGGTCGCTCCGGTGTCGTTGGTGAAGCTGGCTGCAAGCGTCGGGACAACCGAGCCGCTGCGGACGCCGCCGAGCGCGCGATCGCCGCTGCCGCTGGAACCGAAGCTGTAGGTGTCGCCCGAATTGGAGCTTCCGGTGCCGGCCGTATAAGCGCCGTTGGCGAGGCTCCCGGTGCCGCTTTCCTGGATGAACCAGCCGTCCGGCAAGGTCGTGCTCGAGCCGGTGGCGGCGAGGCTGTCGAAATTCTGAGTATAGGCGGTACCCGAGCGAGTCAGCGAAATCGGCATCAACGGTCCTTCCCTCGTGCGACGGCGAACGCAGCGAGCCCCTGCCCCGGCAGACCAGCCAAAGCCCTGGATTCCCTGCAGATCACATTGAGCCGACGCGCGAGTCGGCGGCCCCCGACCCAATGCTTAAGGCAGCCGGTCCCGCTCCACTAGCCCCAAGCCGAGAAGTTTCCGTGACAAATCAGCGACAAGAGCTCATTTCGGGACGGCCCGAAGGGCGCCGGCAAAGTCCATTTTCTATTGCCACGGGGTTTGACATCGGGGGCGCCTTTACCTACATGGCCCTCTCACCCTTTCCCGCCGGAACAGGATGCGCCGTCGCGCAGCGCATCGAACGCATTGGCTGGAAGGGATTGCCAGGCCGCTGAAGCTGCGTCTCCACACCGTTCGGAGCCGCGGCTTTTTGCGTCTGGAGCGCTCCTGTTCTGGGAAGGCGAGACACACATTTATGGCGACTGCAGCTCCGGCGACCGAGACGCGCTCTTCCGCGTCCAAGCGCATCCGCAAGATTTTCGGCAACATCCACGAAGTCAGCGAGATGCCGAACCTCATCGAGGTCCAGCGCGAAAGCTATGAGCAATTCCTCCGCTCGCGGCCTGCGGACGGCTACGTGTCCGGCCTCGAGAAGACCCTTCGCTCGGTCTTCCCGATCCGCGACTTCGCCGGCACCGCGGAGCTCGACTTCGTCAATTACGAGCTCGAGGATCCCAAGTACGACACCGACGAGTGCCGCCAGCGGGGCATGACCTATGCCGCGCCGATGCGTGTCACCCTTCGCCTCATCGTGTTTGAGGTCGATCCCGATACCGAGACCCGCTCCGTGCTCGATATCAAGGAGCAGGACGTCTACATGGGCGACATGCCGCTGATGACGAAGAACGGCACGTTCATCGTCAACGGCACCGAGCGAGTCATCGTCTCGCAGATGCACCGTTCGCCGGGCGTCCTCTTCGACCATGACCGCGGCAAGACCCACGCCTCGGGCAAGTATCTCTTCGCCGCGCGCGTCATCCCGTATCGCGGCTCCTGGCTCGACTTCGAGTTCGATGCCAAGGACATCGTCAACGTCCGCATCGACCGTAAGCGTAAGCTGCCGGTCACCGCCCTCCTCCACGCGCTCGGCCTGACCAGCGAGGAAATCCTCAACACCTTCTATGGTCGCGTAACCTACGTCCGCGGCCCCAACGGGTGGCAGGTTCCCTATGTGAAGGAGAACTGGCGCGGACAGAAGCCGCTCTACGACGTGGTCAATGCCGACACCGGCGAGGTCGTCTTCGCCTCCGGTACCAAGATCACGCCGCGCGCCGCCAACAAGGCGGAGAAGGACGGCCTGCAGAACCTCCTCATCCCGACCGAAGAGATTTTCGGCCGCTATTCGGCCTACGACCTCATCAACGAGTCGACCGGCGAGATCTACATCGAGGCCGGCGACGAGGTTTCCCCTGAGAATCTCGAGAAGCTCGACAAGGCCGGCATCGACCGCATCGAGCTGCTCGACATCGACCACGTCAACACCGGCGCCTGGATCCGCAACACGCTGAAGGCGGACAAGTCGGAGGATCGCGACAGCGCCCTCGCCGACATCTATCGCGTCATGCGCCCGGGCGAGCCGCCGACCAAGGAGACCGCCGAGGCGCTCTTCTACGGGCTGTTCTTCGACGGCGAGCGCTATGACCTGTCGGCCGTCGGCCGAGTGAAGCTCAACATGCGCCTCGGCCTCGATGCCGAGGACACCGTCACCACGCTTCGCACCGAGGACATCGTCGCGGTCGTCCAGGAGCTGGTGAACCTCAAGGACGGCAAGGGCGAGATCGACGACATCGACAATCTCGGCAACCGCCGCGTCCGCTCGGTCGGCGAGCTGCTCGAGAACCAGTATCGCGTCGGCCTGCTCCGCATGGAGCGCGCCGTGAAGGAACGCATGAGCTCGGTCGACGTGTCGACCGTGATGCCGAACGACCTGATCAACGCGAAGCCGGCGGTCGCCGCGGTTCGCGAGTTCTTCGGCTCCTCGCAGCTCTCGCAGTTCATGGACCAGACCAACCCGCTCTCCGAAGTGACGCACAAGCGTCGCGTCTCGGCGCTCGGGCCGGGCGGCCTCACCCGCGCGCGCGCGGGCTTCGAGGTCCGCGACGTCCACCCGACCCACTATGGCCGGATCTGCCCGATCGAGACTCCGGAAGGCCCGAACATCGGCCTGATCAACTCGCTCGCCACCTTCGCTCGCGTGAACAAGTACGGCTTCATCGAGACTCCGTACCGCAAGGTCATCGACGGCAAGGTCACCGACGAAGTGATCTACCTCTCCGCCATGGAGGAGCAGAAGCACACCGTCGCTCAGGCCAATGCCGAGCTGACCGAGGACGGCGGTTTCGTCGAGGAGATCGTCTCCAGCCGTCAGGCCGGCGACTTCCTGATGGCGCCGCGCGACCAGATTACCCTGATGGACGTGTCGCCGAAGCAGCTCGTTTCGGTCGCCGCCTCGCTCATTCCGTTCCTCGAGAATGACGACGCCAACCGCGCTCTGATGGGCTCGAACATGCAGCGCCAGGCGGTTCCGCTGGTCCAGGCCGAGGCGCCGTTCGTCGGCACCGGCATGGAAGAGACGGTTGCCCGTGACTCGGGCGCCGCCATCGCCGCTCGCCGCACCGGAATCGTCGACCAGGTCGACGCGACCCGCATCGTCATCCGCGCGACGGAAGACGTCGAGGCCGGCAAGTCGGGCGTCGACATCTACACGCTGATGAAGTTCCAGCGCTCGAACCAGAACACCTGCATCAACCAGCGTCCGCTGGTGAAGGTTGGTGATCACGTGAAGCGGGGCGACATCATCGCCGACGGTCCCTCGACCGATCTCGGCGAGCTTGCGCTCGGACGCAACGTGCTGGTCGCGTTCATGCCGTGGAACGGCTACAACTTCGAAGACTCGATCCTGCTCTCCGAGCGGATCGTGAAGGACGACGTGTTCACCTCGATCCATATCGAGGAGATCGAGGTGATGGCCCGCGACACCAAGCTGGGACCTGAGGAAATCACCCGCGACATTCCGAACGTCTCGGAAGAAGCGCTGAAGAACCTCGACGAAGCGGGCATCGTCTATATC
>JAEZHP010000037.1 GCA_023416515.1 Pseudomonadota bacterium
ACGTCGTCATCATCGCCGTCAAGGCTCCGGCTCTGCCGCGCGTCGCCCCAGACCTCGAGCCCCTTATCGGCCCGGAGACGATCGTCGTGCCGATGCTGAACGGCGTCCCCTGGTGGTTCACCCGCGAGCCGCTGCGGTCGGTCGATCCGGACGGTGTCATCGCCGGCTCGATCCCGTTCGATCACGTCGTCGGCTGCGTCGTCCACGCGAGCTGCCGCCGAACGGCTGCGAACTCGGTCGAGGTGGTTCATGCCGACAAGCTCATTCTGGGCGAGCCCGGCGGCAGCAGTTCCGACCGCGTAGGGCGGCTCGGCCGCCTGTTCGAGGACGCTGCCATACGCTGCGAGATCACGGACAATGTGCGGCGCGCGATATGGTACAAATTGTGGGGCAATGCGACGATCAACCCGCTCTCCGCACTGACCCGCTCGACCGCCGACAAGCTCCTTGCCGACCCCGACCTCCGCTCCTGGATGGCGGCTGCCATGGCCGAGCTTGCGACGGTGGGCGCGTCTATCCACTGCCCGATCGAGGAGAGCGCTGAGGACCGGATGGCCGTCACCGCTCGGCTGGGCGCGTTCAAATCCTCGATGCTGCAGGATGTCGAGGCGGGAAGGCCGATCGAGCTGGAGGCACTGCTGGGAGCGCCGCTCGAGATCGCCCGCCGATCGGGCATTGCGACACCGCAGCTCGATCGAATGTACGCACTGACCCGCCTGATGGCCGCAAATCTTGGGCTGCTCTAGCCCCCGATCACCCGGCCCACGCACTCGCCAAAGCCGATGCGGACCGCACCTTCGGCCTCGCACCACGCGCGCAGAGTCACTTCGTCGCCGTCCTCGAGGAAGCTGCGGCTCTCCCCGCTCGGAAGCTCGATCGGTTCCCTGCCGCCCCGACTGATTTCCAGAAGCGAACCGAGCCCTTCGTCGCTGTCGATCGAGAGCGTGCCGGTGCCGATGAGGTCGCCCGGCAGCAGGTTGCAGCCGTTCGATGCGTGGTGAGTGACGATCTGGGCCGCGCTCCAATACATTGCGGAGGCTGCCGACCCGCGCGAAAGCCTGTGGGGTGGGAGGCCCTGCTGACGCATCCGCTCCGTCGAGAGCATTGCCTCGAGCTGGATGACGAAAGCCGAGTCTGCATCCTTGCGTAAATAGGGGAGCGGTTCGGGATCGCCCTCCGGCCGCGGGGGCATTGGAGACCGAAACGGCTCGAGGGCGTCGCTGGTGACGATCCACGGGCTCACGCTCGTCAGGAAGTTCTTCGCGAGGAACGGCCCGAGCGGCTGATATTCCCATGCCTGCAGGTCGCGCGCCGACCAGTCGTTGAGCAGGCACCAGCCGGCGATATGGTCCTCGGCATGGTCGATCGGGATGGCTTCTCCCAGGCTGTTGCCGCGGCCCACCCACATGCCGAGCTCGAGCTCATAATCGAGCCGCCGACTCGGCCCGAATTCGGGCGCATCGGCATCGGGCGCCTTGCGCTGTCCCTTCGGCCGCAAGACGTCCTCGCCCGATGCGCGGACCGAGCTTGCACGCCCGTGATAACCAATCGGCACATATTTGTAGTTGGGAAGCAGCGGGTTGTCGGGCCGGAATTGCTTGCCGACGTTGGTCGCATGGTGGATGCCGACGTAAAAGTCGGTGTAGTCCCCGACCAGGCAGGGCACGTGCATCCGCACCTCGCTCTGGCCGATCAGCTGCGGCTCTACGTCGTCGCGGTACCGCTCGTCGGTGAGAACCTCGGACAGCCGCTCGCGCAAAGCCCGTTGGGCCGAACGGCCGCGGGACAGCCATGCGTTGAGCACCGGTTGTGCGAAATCGTCGCGCCATTCCTCGTCGAGCAGCTCGGTGATGCCGTTGAGGTCGAGGATGTAGTCTCCGATCGCCACTCCGGGCCGCCGACGCCCTTTGGCTTCAGAAAAAATCCCGATCGGCAGGTTCTGAACGGGAAAGTCAGTCCCTGGCCCTGACCCCGCGACCCAGCTTTCAAGCGTGGGATCGTGGGTCGCCGAAACGTCGTCCATAACTTTTCAGAACCTCAAATGAGCGTAGCCAAACCTGATAGTGAGCTATTGCCGCTCACTCAAACGCCGGGCCGAATCCTGCCTGATCGGGCTGGGAACCTTTTGGCGTTCGGCGTATCTGAATCGCGGTTCGACCTTGTGCGCCGTTGGGGCTGACGAGCGCATAGCAAACCGGGGGTCGGACGACGCAATGGTGCAGGAGGCCCCAATCATGACCGACCGAACTCACAAAATTCTGCCCGAGGTCGAGGAGCAGGGAAGCACACGGCGCGACTTGATACTGAGTGGCGCGGCAGCGCTGTCCGCCCTAACCGTCGGCGGATTCGCGATGGCGCCGCAATCCGCGAAAGCTCAAGGACGACGCCGCTCGGCTAGATCGCTCTACGAGCGGCTCGGCGGTATCTTCGCTATTGCCGCGGTGGTCGACTATTTCAGCGACGAGATCATCAAAGACCCGATTGCGGGCGCACAATCGCGCAATCCGCAGCTTCGCGATTGGCACACGAACCAGCTCGACCGGCTACCGGGCCTGAAGTTCATGCGTACACTCTGGGTGGCCAAGGCTTCGGGAGGTCCATTCGTCTACTCTCCTACCCGGCCCGGAAGCACGAACCTCGGTCTCGAGAACGCACACCGGAACCTCCGGATATCGCCGCCTGAGTTCGACGCCGTGGCAGCCGTGCTTTCCCGCTCGCTCGATCGTTTCAAGGTTCCAGCGAGGGAAAAAGGCGAGGTGCTTGCCGCATTTGCGGCGCACAAGGATGAAGTGACGGCTGGCTATCGGCAGGCCCGTCGCAACCGCGGCTAAGCCGACCGCAGACCGTCGATCACGGCAGCTTCGCCTTCGGGAAACCCGCCCATGCCTCATCGTAATCGGGCTGGGCATGATCGAGGGCAAAGCGCGTGGGACGATATGGCCAGCACGTCTCGACCATGAAGGCGAGCGTCCCTTCGATCTTGTGAGGCTTGAGATCGGCCTCGCTCGCGGCCTTCCAGCTGTCGAGATCGGGCCCGTGACCACTCATCAGATTGTGAAGGCTTAGCCCGCCCGGAGCGAAGCCCTCCGCTTTGGCGTCGTACGCGCCGGCGATAAGGCCCATCGCCTCGCTCATCACGTTGCGGTGGAACCACGGGGGCCG
>JAEZHP010000085.1 GCA_023416515.1 Pseudomonadota bacterium
TAATCTGCGCGTGGCCGGTTGGCCCAAGTTTGAGGCCGTTGAAGGCGCTCCTGTAGATACGATTTGCGTCAGTGCGACGTTCGAAGTGTATCCGGAAGTGAAGGTTGGTGAACTGTCCAGCGTTGAGGTGGAGAAGACCACTTCTGCAGTGACTGATGCTGAAATCGACAAAACCGTGGACATCCTGCGCAAGCAGCGTGTGCATTATCACGTGAAAGGCGAGCAGGGTGCTCACGGCGACGGCGGTGCCGATACTTCCGCACAGAATGGCGATCGCGTAACGGTTGACTTCGTTGGCACGATCGACGGTGTTGAATTCGAGGGCGGTAAAGCCAGCGATTTCGTCTATGTATTGGGCCAAGGCCAGATGCTGCCTGAGTTTGAAGCGGCAACCATCGGTTTGAAAACCGGCGAGTCCAAGACCTTCCCGCTGAACTTCCCCGAGGAGTATCACAGCAAGGATGTGGCCGGTAAAAATGCCGAGTTCACGCTGACCGTTAAGAAAGTGGAATGGGCGCATCTGCCGGAAATCGACAGCGAGTTTGCAAAGTCGCTGGGTATTCCCGATGGTGATCTGCAAAAAATGCGCGAAGACATCAAGCGCAACCTGGAGCGTGAAGTATCGAATCGCGTGAAGGCCAAGACCAAGGATAGCGTGATGGACGCACTGATCAAGGTTACCGAGATCGATGTGCCCAAAGCACTGGTAGACCAGGAAGTGCAGCGCCTGATGGAGATGGCTCGTCAGGATATGGCGCAGCGTGGCATGAATGTGAAGGACCTGCCGTTCCCCGCAGAGTTGTTCACCGCTCAAGCCGAGCGTCGCGTACGTCTGGGCCTGATTCTGGCTGAACTGGTCAAGGATAACAATCTGCAAGCCACCCCGGATCAGGTCAAAGCGCAAGTTGAAGAATTCGCGCAAAGTTACGAAGATCCGCAGCAAGTGATCAAGTATTATTATGGTGACCGTCGCCGTCTGGCTGACGTGGAAGCACTTGTTTTGGAAGAGAACGTCGTTAACTACGTACTGGGCAAATCGAAAGTAACGGAAAAATCCGTGGGGTTCGATGACTTGATGGGCAATAACGCACAAGGCTGATTTCAGCCTGTGCGCTCTCCTTGAGGAAGGCAGATGACAGGACAATCCGCTCTTGATACACAAATGCTCGGCCTGGTGCCGATGGTCATTGAGCAAAGCGGCCGCGGCGAGCGTGCCTATGACATTTATTCGCGGCTGCTGAAAGAGCGCGTGATTTTCATGGTAGGTCCGGTCAATGACCAGATGGCCAATCTGATCGTCGCTCAGTTGCTGTTCCTGGAAAGCGAGAACCCGGACAAGGATATTTCCTTGTACATCAACTCGCCCGGCGGATCGGTATCGGCAGGCATGGCGATCTACGACACCATGCAGTTCATCAAGCCTGATGTATCCACGCTATGCACCGGCATGGCGGCGTCCATGGGCGCCTTCCTGTTGGCGGCTGGCGCCAAGGGCAAGCGTTTCTCGTTGCCGAACTCGCGTATCATGATTCACCAACCCTTGGGTGGCGCCCAGGGGCAGGCTTCGGATATCGAGATTCAGGCGCGCGAAATTCTCTATCTGCGTGAACGTCTGAACGCCATCCTTGCAGAGCGCACTGGCAAGGCGGTGGAACAGATCAGCAAGGATACCGATCGTGACAATTTCATGTCAGCCGAACAAGCAGTTGAATATGGCCTGATCGACAAAGTATTGACGCACCGTAGCTAAGTGCGGTAACGCACGCGCAGAACGACGCCCGGACGCTACATCGTTCGGGCGTTTTGTTTTATAGTGTCGAGAACCTGGGACGATTTTTGCGTAGTATCGTGAAAAGCGGGCGATTCACAGGTAAGATCAAAGTACTTCTATACAAAATGTAACTCCATGTCTGACAAAAAAACTTCCAGCGGCGAAAAATTGCTTTATTGCTCCTTTTGCGGCAAAAGCCAGCATGAGGTGAAAAAGCTGATCGCAGGTCCATCCGTATTCATTTGCGATGAATGCATAGATTTGTGCAATGACATCATTCGCGATGAAGCCTCCAGTGTGGAAAATGTGGCGGGTGCACGCTCCGATCTGCCCACCCCGCAGGAAATTTTCGAAATGCTGGGCCAATATGTAATTGGCCAGGAAAAAGCCAAGCGTACTTTGTCGGTGGCTGTGTACAACCACTACAAACGCCTGAAACACATGGGCAAGAAGGATGAAGTAGAGCTCGCAAAGAGTAATATTCTGCTGGTCGGTCCGACCGGTTCGGGCAAAACCTTGCTGGCCCAGACGCTGGCGCGCATGCTGAATGTGCCTTTTGTTATCGCCGATGCCACCACTCTCACCGAAGCGGGTTATGTGGGCGAGGATGTAGAAAATATCATCCAGAAGCTGTTGCAAAACTGCAACTATGAGGTGGAAAAGGCGCAGAAAGGTATCGTTTACATTGATGAAATCGACAAGATTTCTCGTAAGTCGGACAATCCCTCGATTACTCGCGATGTGTCGGGGGAGGGCGTGCAGCAGGCCTTGCTTAAACTGATTGAAGGCACCATGGCTTCGGTGCCACCCCAAGGTGGCCGCAAGCATCCGAATCAGGACTTCATCCAGATCGATACGACGAACATCTTATTTATTTGCGGCGGCGCTTTTGACGGATTGGCAAAGATTATTGCCAATCGCACCGAGAAAAGCGGCATCGGTTTCTCCGCGAGTGTGAAGAGTCAGAAAGAGCGCAACACCACAGAGATTCTGCTCGACACGGAGCCGGAAGACTTGGTGAAGTTCGGTCTCATTCCTGAACTGGTAGGGCGTTTGCCGGTTGTGGCGACCCTGAGCGAACTGAACGAAGAGGCGCTGATCAAGATTCTGCTTGAGCCGAAGAATGCGTTGGTCAAGCAGTATGCGAAGCTGCTGCAGATGGAAGGCGCCGAACTGGAAATTCGTCCCGCAGCATTGCATGCTATTGCGCGCAAGGCGCTTGAGCGCAAGACTGGTGCGCGTGGATTGCGCTCCATTCTCGAACATTCATTGATGGAAGTGATGTTTGAATTGCCGAGTTTGCAAAATGTGGCGAAAGTAGTCGTGGATGAAAATACCATTACTAACGGTGCCAAGCCTTTGCTGATTTATCATGAGCAGCCTAAGGTGTCAGGCGCCAAATAAAATATTTTACAAGCTGTTTTGCATTGATGGTGCATTGATGGTGCATTGAAAATTTATAACTTCACCGAAGTAGGGTTATCGCCCGGCCGGTGAACAAACGCAGTAAAATCGAATCCATCAGCAAGCACAACAGGCT
>JAEZHP010000089.1 GCA_023416515.1 Pseudomonadota bacterium
TGCTCAATCTTGATCTTGGAGCAGGCGCGCTTCCTTATTTCACGCGGCCGGGTGCGCGGCGGTCATCTCCTCCTCGACCTTGCCGCCCCAGTTGAGGTTGCGGGTGAGGTACATGGTCGCCGCGAGCGCCACGAAGAGCATCAGCGAGCCGATCAGCAGCGAATAGGCCTCGAGGCTGAGCAGCAGGTAGAGCGCCGCGTAGAGAGCGACGAGAAGGCTCGCCACCAGCAACGCCCGAGCGCGGCTCTTCAGCACCGCCGCCGAGTAGAAGGTGATGAGGCCGGTGATCGCCGCCGCAGCCACGAGATAGGCCAGGGTGAAGCCAATCACCTCGGCGAAGGCGAGAAGCATCACGAAGAACAGGACGAGGCCCGCCCCCACAAGCAGATATTCGACCGCCGACACCCGAACGCCGCCGACGATGTCGAACATCAGGAAGGCGAGGAAGGTGAAGCCGATGAACAGGAAGCCATATTTCGTGGCGCGGTTGACCTGGTCGTAGAGGTCGACGGGCTGGATGAGATCGATCCGCGCCGATTGCTGGGTCCCGCCTTCCGCCGCCGGAGCGTCGCTGTCGTAGCGCTGCGGCTCGGACGTCGCGGCGGGCGGCGGCGTGACCTCGCTTCCGATCAGGTTGTGACCCAGCGCGAGGTTGCCGACCCGGTAGGTGGCGGTGAAGCCGCCGTCGTTGATGTCGTGGGCGGCCGGAAGGAAGCCTCCGCCGAAGCTGGGATGGGGCCAGGTGGAGCGGACTCGCCAGCTCGTGTCCCCTGCCTGGGGCGCCAGCGCAAGCGAGCGGTTGCCGCGCAGGTCGAACTGGAACGCGACGTCGATGGGCCCTGCACCGAGCGTGCCTGCGTCGACCCAGGCGAAGAAGCCGGGCGATCGGTTCTCGCCGGTGCCGCCGCCCGGATGGAGCTGCAGCTGGTTTCCGCCGGCGGTGACCTGGGGATTGGCGCCGAGGCCGCGCGGGTCGGACAGGCCGAAGCGTAGCTCGGCCCGGGCGAGGTCGAGACGCGCCGGGTCGACCCCGTAGCGCTGGATGTCGCGCGGAAGGGCGAAGCGCGCACGCCCCTGCATCGCCGCTTCGTAGATGATCGCCTCGTAGATCGATCGGCTCCGCTTCTCCGGACGAAGCTCGGTCTCGAGCTGGACGATTTCGGGCGAGAGCACCCGCGTTTCCCAGCGCTCCACCGACCGGGTCACCGGCTGGCCGTTGACCGTCTCGGTCTCGGTCGAGGCGGTTCGGTAGGGAATGACGAGCAGGGGCCCGGAGATGACCTGGGGACCGCCCCAGCCTTCGGCGATCGAGCTTTGAGCGACGTTCGACTGCTCCTGCCGGTCATAGACCAGCGCCCAGACGGAAAGCAGCGGGATGGTAAGGGCGAACGCGACCGCGATCGTGATGAACAGGCGGACGGCGGGGGAGGGTGAATAGGCCATGCGGATCAGGACTCCGGAGGTTTCACTCCGTTCGTCGTAAGAAATGCACGGTTCGTCGTCAACCTGCGGCTTGCCGCAGGTTTGGCGGGGTCAGGCGGCCTGTGCGACTTTTGGAATGAACTCCTCGAGGTCGCCCTTGATCACCATCGGGTCGCGAAGCCGCGGATCGGCCATCGCGGCCAGGAATTCCTGATGGTCCGGGTGGCTCGCCAGGAACACCGCCTTGTCGCGATACTCGGCGTCGCTGAACGTGCCCCAGTTGGTGATTCGGCCGAACCAGATTTGGCGGGCGCCGACCTGCTTGGCGAGGTCGATTGCTGCGCCCATCTCGCGGAAATTCTCCTTCTGCACGGTGAACACGAGCTCGAAATTGTCGATCTCGCCCGCCTCCAGAAGGCTCCCGGCAAAGGCCATGTTCTCCAGCATCGTCGGCCAGCGCGCGCCTCGGCGCAGAAGCTCGTGTGTCGGCCCGGTGGCGGCGTCGACACTGATCTTCAGCATCGCGACGCGCCGATGAATTGAGGGGAAATCCCCCCACTGGCGCGGAGTGAACAGCATCCCGTTGGTCATGATCTGGAACTTGAGCTCCGGAAATTCCTCCGGGGTCAGCTGCTGGAGCAGGCGGCGGAAATTCTTGCTCGCGAACGGGTCGCCCGAGCCGGTCACGAAGACCAGCTTGGCGCCCTTGAGGAGCGGCAGGATGGTTCGCTCCTGCATCCGCTCGTAGCGGTTGCGAGTGGCTTCGTCCGCGGCGATCCGCTCGACCCGGCAGCTCGGGCAGGACAGGTTGCAGGTCCGGTCGTAGGCAAGGTTGACGACCTCAGGCCCGCGCGCGACCTCGGTGCGCACGGAGTCGATGATGTCCCGCCAGAAATCCGACTGCTCCCGAAGTTCGGCCGCCGGGGTCAGGTGGCCGGCCTGGATCTTCGGGCAGGCGCTCTTGTTGCAGTAGCGATAGGACCCGTCGTGGATGCTCTCGCGAATTGCCTGCGCCGTCTCGCTGTTCCACACGTCCTGCCACTCGTTGCTGCCCATGTCGCCGACCGAGGTCTTGAGCCAGCTCGCGCAGCACAGATGGGTGGTGCCGTCGAGCACGTCGGTTTGGACGAACGGGGTCGGGCAGATCTTGCCTTCCAGCTGATATTTCGGGTCGTCGGGGTGGATCAGGCGCTGGAAGTGGAACAGCGCGCCCTGGACGAGCGGCGACTGGCTGTGCTCCGCAGAAAGCGGCTCCAGCTGTTCCAGCATGGATTTCGCCTCCCCGAGCGCGGCTCCGCACATGCCGAGGAGAAGCAGCAGGCCGACCCTCTCGGCGCCTCCCGCATAAGTAAGCCGTCCTTCGATTGTCGTGGGCAGGTGGGGAAGGGCGTCGAGGACCTCCGGAACCGCTGCCCAGATCTCCGGATGATTCAGTCCGTCGGACAGGACCGTCAGCATCAGGTCGAGAATTTCATCGGCGCTCGGCGCTTCGGCCGATCCGGCGTCGGGTACTTCAGTCTCGGTCTCCGCCGAGAAGCCGTCAGCCATTGAGAAGTCCATTCCGCATTCCTCTCCTATTCAGGATGCGGGATAGAAAAATTCAGTGAAGAGCGCGTTAACGCTCTCGATCAGCAATGGTCAGATCACGTCGAGGACCAGTCCAAGGTCGCGCGCTTCTTCGGCTTCGATGTACCAGTTCTGCGGCGCACGGCGGCGCAGCTCCTCGAAGTCGGTCTCGGACTGTTCGACCAGGAGCCGGAACCCCTCTTCCTCGATCGCGATCGACTGCTCGACCTCGTTCAGGACTGCCTTCAGCTGGGTCGCGCAACTGCGCAGAGGGCCGTCGAGGTTGATCGTGCGGGTGAGCAGGCGCTCGTGGATCATTAGGCGGGTGCCGCGGGTTAGGAAGCGGTTCTCGCGGCGGAAATAGCTCATGAAGGTCGCGCCCGCGGAATAGACCGCGACCTTGCCGAGGAAGATGGCATTGCGGTCCTGATAGGCTCCGAGCAGGCGGATATCCTCGCCCATTGCCCGGGCCACTTCCGGATTGCCGCCCAGCGTGGTGATTGAGACGACGATCGGGCCCTCGGCCGGCGCGGCAGCCAGCCCGTCCTGGAACTGGCGGTACATGTCATAGTCGACGTCGCCCATCAGCCGGATGTGGGGCTCGGCGAGCAGCGGGTAGCGGTTGGGATCGGCCATTTCCGGCCAAGACGTTTCACACGCGCAAAGGTTCAGCTTGGCGGTCCACCGTGGTTCCCGCAGGCGGCCGGGAACGGCGGCTTCAGCATCTTCGCTTTATAAGCGCGCGTCGGCCGTATGTCCCAGTGGCGGCCTGGCGAGTAAGCGGCGGGACGCGCTCCAATCCCCCTTTAGGCGGCGCGCCCCGCCGCAACCGCTCCGTTCAAGCGAGCAGATGCTTCTGGATCTTGCCTGCCGAGGTGCGTGGGAAATCTTCGACGAAGCGGATGCTCTTCGGCACCTTGTAGGGCGCGAGCCGCGCCCGGCAGAAGGCGCGAAGATCCTCGGGAGGAAGCGTTCCGGCGCCGGGCGCAAGCTGAACATAGGCCTCGCCGGTCTCGCCCCAGCGCGGGTCGGGTACCGGCAGCACGGCGGCGTCGAGGACCGCGGGGTGGCAGGCGAGGACCTTCTCGACCTCGGCGGGATAGACATTCTCGCCGCCCGACACGAACATCTCCTTGCGTCGCCCCTCCACCCAGAACAGCCCGTCCGAATCGCGGCGGGCGAGGTCGCCTGACCTCAGCCAGCCGTCGGAAGTGAAGGCGGCGCGGGTCGCTTCCTCGTCGCGCCAATAGCCGGGGGTCACAGCCGGTCCGGCGAACAGCACCTCGCCGACCTCGCCATCCGGTACGTCGAGTCCGGCCTCGTCGACGATCCGCGCGCTGCACAGAAGCTGCGGCCGGCCGACCGATCCGATCCGCTCCCACGCATCCCCCGGCGCCATCAGGAGCGCCATCGGTCCGGTCTCGGTCATGCCCATGCCGTTGCACAGCCGGATGCCCGCCTCGCGGTATCGTTCGGCGAGCCGGTCGGGCAGCGCCGCGCCGCCGCAGCCCCAGTGGCGGATCTGCGCCAGCGGCGCCGACCCGAAGCCGGGATTCTCGATCAGGTCGTGGAAGATCGTCGGAACCCCGAAGACAAGGTCGATCCGGCGCTGCCCGATCAGGTCGAGAAGCGCGCTGCCGTCGAAGCCCGGCATGACCAGCACCCGACCGCCGGCGAACAGCGTCGGAAGCGCATAGAGATTGATTCCGGCGGTATGGAAGAAGGGCAGGAAAGCCGGCACCCGGTCGGTTGAGCCGAGGCCAGTCGCGCTTCCGACGTTGATGAAATTGGCGAGCGCCATGGCGTAGGTGTAGATGACGCCCTTGGGCCGCCCCGTCGTCCCGGACGTGTAGAGCAGATACCAGCTGTCTCCCGCCGGCCAGGTGGCCCGAGCCGGCGCCGGCTTCGATTCCGCGAGGAGCCGCTCATAGTCGCCGTCGAGGTCGAGACTGGCGGGGACGGCGCCGAGCTGGGCGACCAGGTCCCGGCAGCCCGAATCGTGACACAGCAGCACGGGCTCGCAATGGGCGACGAGCGTGTCGAGCTCCGCCGCCGGCATCCGCCAGTTGAGCGGCACCAGTACCGCGCCGATCCGAGCGCAGCCGAACAGCAGCTCGAAAAAGGCGGCGCGGTTCCGGCACAGGATCCCCACTCGGTCGCCGGCCCCGACCTTTCGAGCCGAAAGCATTGCCGCGGCCTGGGACGAGCGGCGGTCGAGTTCGGCATAAGTGAGCGTGGTGGCAGTCGCGGTCTCCTCGATCGCGATCGAATCGCCGGACAGGGCGGCCCGGCTGGCAAGCAGGTCGGGCAGCTCGCGGATCATCGCACCGCGAGCCCTTCCGAGATGAACCGGATCGTCTCGTCAGCGACCTCGTCGGGCGACAGGTCCTTCTCCCAGATCCCGTAGCGCATTCCGAGGAACACGCTCATTCCGATCAGCATCCAGGCGCGAAGCTCGTCCGGTCCTTCGCTGATCTCGCCGCGGGCGCGCGCCGCCGACAGGTTGCGCCGGTAGCCCTCCACGAAGGTCAGGTAATGCTGCCGATACACGTCCTCCGCGACGAACTGGGCCTCCTCGATGATCCGGTAGAGCTCGGGATGCTTGCGGGTGAAGGCGATGAACGCGGCGAGCCCGGTCCGCTCGGCCGACAGCCGATCCGGAGCGTCCTTCACTGCCTCGGCGACATGGCTTCGAACTGCCTGGCTCATGTCCCTGACAAGCGCCCGGAACACGGCCTCCTTCGACTCGAAATAGGTGTAGAAGCTGCCGAGCGCGACCCCGGCACGGGCGGTGATCCCGGTGATCGCAGCGTCGTGGTAGCCACGGCTGCCGAACTCCTGAGCCGCCGCCTCCAGCAGCTTGCGCAAGGTGCGCCGGCCCCGCTCGGTTCGCGGAGTCTTGTCGGCGATCGCCTGGCCTTCCTGCATTTCCCCTCCGTGCGGCCTCCGGTCGGCTCCCTGCGTCGGGGAACCAATCCGGAAGTCACCTGCCGCGCCCCTCGCCAGCCTTGGTTGCTCCAAGCCTGCCTCCGATGAACCCGCGAAACAAGCTGAATCACGGTTCACTCCTCAACATGAACCTTGACTCAGGTTTCGGAGAATAGCATTAGCCGCGGGTCGAAGGGCGAGACTCCGAACAGGGGCGCAGCGCCGGAGGGGTCTTGGAACAGTTCACCGCATCTGACGGCGGCGTGATCGCCTATCGCGACGAGGGTCTTCGTGGCTCGTCGGCGCGGCCGCTCGTGCTCCTTCACGGGCTGATGGCGCATGGCGGTTTCTTCCGCGAGCAAGCGAGACTTGCCGAGCATTTCCGGCTGATCAACGTCGACCTGCGTGGGCAGGGCCGCTCCACCACGGCCGATGCGACGGTCGAGCGCGCAGCGGCCGATGTCGCCGAGCTCGTCGAGGCGCTCGACCTCCATGATGCGATCGGCATCGGCTGGTCGCTCGGAGCGACAATCCTCTGGCACGTTCTCGCCGGCCCGTCCGGGCCGCGCTTCTCGGGCGCGGTCGTTGTCGACATGACCGCTCGCGTTCGCAACGCGGCGGACTGGGACCTCGGTCTCTCGCCCGAAGCCTGCGAGGCCCGCTCAGCCGCGATCCGCGACGATTATCGCGCCTTCGCCGCCAATGCCGGCCAGGCGATCTTCGCCCAGCCTGTCGCCGAGGCGAAGCGGGCCACCGCCGACTGGGCGAGCGCCGAGTTCGCCCGCAACGACCCAGGCGCGATAGCCCAATTGTGGGCGTCGCTCGAACAGCAGGATCTGCGCCCGCTGCTCAGCCAGATCCGCCACCCAACCCTGATCGTCCACGGCGCTCAGAGCCAGCTCTACGGCTCCGACACCGCCGACCATCTCGTGGCGGCGCTGCCAAATGCGCGCGCGGTCCGCTTTGCCAGCTCCGGCCATGCCCCTCACCTCGAGGAGCCGGCCTTGTTCAACCGCACCGTAACCGAATTCGCGGCGAGCCTGCCGCCAGTCACAAGCATCAAGATGAATTGCGAAACAGGAGGATAGGATGATGTTGAAGCAAAGCAAGCTCATGGGCCTGAAGCTCGGCGTCGCCGCCGGCGCCCTTTTCGCCGCCACCCCGATCTGGGCCCAGCCGGTTCCCGAGCCGGAGGAAGTGGCGGCTCAGGAACAAGGCGAAGAGGTGGTCATCGTCACCGCTCGCCGCACCGAAGAAACTTTGCAGACCGTTCCGGGCTCTGTGTCCGCCTTCAACGAGGCCGCCCTTGAGCGGATCCAGGCCCAGGACACGACCGGCCTCCAGGGCGCGGTTCCGAACCTCAACATCGTTCAGGGCCGCGGCTCGTCGAACGCGACCAACATCTTCATTCGCGGAGTGGGCCAGCCCGACGCGCTTCAGACTTTCGACCCCGCAGTCGGCGTCTATGTCGACGGCGTCTATTACAGCCGTATCCGCGGCACCCAGCTCGACCTGCTCGATCTCGAGCGCGTCGAGGTGCTGCGCGGCCCGCAGGGCACGCTCTACGGCAAGAACACGATCGGCGGCGCTCTGAGCATCATCACCCAGCGCCCGGGCAACACTTTCCAGGGCTCTGCCGCGCTCACCTACGGCACCTATGACCAGGCCGAGATCCGGGTGTCGGCCTCGGGCCCCGTCACCGACACCGTCGCCGCCGGGTTCGCGTTCATGCACGCGCAGCGCGACGGCTACGTCGAGGATGCCGTTCTCGACCGCGACTATAACGACCGCAACACGATCGCGGCTCGTGGCCGTCTCGCCTTTACGCCGAGCGACCGAGTCCGCGTCGACATCATCGCCGACTATTCGCGCGACGATGCCTCGCTCAGCGTCGGCCAGCCGCTCAACTCGCTGACCTATCTGATCGGCGGCGGAGTCGCGCTTCCGCTTCCGACCAATCCGCAGACCTACGACTTCACCGGCCGCACGACCCCGAGCCTGCCCAACTCGACCAAGCTCCGTCACTGGGGCCTGTCGATGAACGCCGCGATCGACGTCACCGACAATCTGACGCTTCGCTCGATCACCGCTTACCGTCAGCTGGATACGGACGACTTCATCGACATCGACGCGACCCAGCTCGAGATGGGCGACGTGTTCGTCGGCGTGAACCAGAACCAGGTCAGCCAGGAGCTCCAGCTCAATCTCGACGCCGGTCCGCTGGTCGCCGTCGCCGGCCTCTATTACCTGCGCGAGCACATCACCTCGCACCAGGAGGCCTATGCCGACGACCTGATCGGTCCGCTGCTCGGCAACCCGACCTTCCTGCGCACGATCGACGACGAGCTCGAGACGGACAGCTACGCCGCCTACGTCAACGTCAGCTACGAGATCCTGCCGGCGCTTCGCCTGTCCGGCGGCATCCGCTACACCAGCGAGACCAAGGACTATTTCCGCACCACCTCGACCTTCTCGTCGAGCCCGCTGCTGACCAGTCTCGCGCCCTTCCAGTTCGACGCCGAGAACACCTGGGACGACATCTCACCGATGGCGAGCATCGACTATCGCATCACCGACGACGTGATGGTCTATGCGCGGGTCGCCCGCGGCTTCAAGTCGGGCGGCTTCAACGGCCGAGCCAACTCGATCGCCGAGCGCACCCAGTACGAGCCGGAGACGGTCACCTCCTACGAGGCGGGCATCCGCTCGACCATCGCCGGCCAGCTCCGCCTCAACCTCACCGGCTTCTACAACGACTATCGCAACTTCCAGGCCCGCGTGTCGGGGACTGGCGTCGATCCGGTGACCGGGCTCCCTGAGCCGCGGCTCAGCGTGATCAACGCCGGCGAGCTGACCATCAAGGGCGTCGAGCTCGAAGCTGCCTGGACTCCGGTTCGCGGGCTGCTTCTCGACACCCAGATCGGCTATCTCGACGCCGAATATGAAGTGTTCGCCGACGCCCGCTTCCCGAACGGCAGCCGCGCCTTCCAGACCCCTGCCTTCGCTCCTGACTGGACCGTCCGGGTCGGCGGCCAGTACACCGCGGATCTCGCCTCGTCCGGCCACCTGACCTTCGGCGCCCAGGGCCGCTACCGTTCGGAGATGGCGCTCGCCATCGACAACACCACGGTCAGCACCAACCCGGCGCTGATCACCCGGATCGAGGGCCTGTTCTCCGACCCGTTCTGGGTCGCGGATGCGCGCCTGGTGTGGGAGAATGAGCCCCGCACCGTCAGCATCGGCCTTTACGGGCAGAACATCTTCGACGAGGTCTACAAGACCGAAGGCCAGGAATTCTCCTCCATCGGAAGCATCCGTACGGCCTATTACGGGGCGCCGCGGACGGTGTACGTGCGGGGCACGTTCCGCTTCTGAGGATTCGGCCTTTGTCGATCACGTCTGACCGGGGGCAGCCGAGCGCTGCCCCCACACCGGGAAGCAGGGTCCTGTGGATCCTGCTCCTCGCCTACATCTTCAATTTCATCGACCGCCAGATCATCGGAGTCCTCGCGGTTCCGATAAAGGCCGAGCTCGGCCTCGACGACGAGCAACTCGGGCTGATGGGCGGCATCGCCTTCGCCTTGTTCTACTCGGGCCTCGCAATCCCCATCGCCTGGCTTGCCGACCGCAAGAACCGGGTCAGCATCATCGCCTTCTCGGTCGCCCTTTGGAGCGCCTTCACCGCGCTGTGCGGCCTCGCCCAGAATTTCTGGCAGCTGTTCCTCGCCCGAATGGGCGTCGGAATCGGTGAGGCTGGCGGAGTCGCGCCCTCCTACGCCCTCATTTCCGATTTCTATCCCAAGGAACGGCGCGCCCGAGCGCTCGCCTTCTTCTCGCTCGGGATCCCGATCGGCTCCGCCCTCGGCGTGTTCTTCGGCGGCTGGATCGGCCAGTATCTCGACTGGCGCTGGGCTTTCATCATCGTCGGCCTTGCCGGACTCCCGGCCGCCTTGCTGGTCAAGCTGTGCATCCGCGAGCCGGTCCGTGGCGGTTTCGATACAGCCGACGGCCAGGCCAGCGACCCCGCGCCGCCTTTCCCGACGGTTGCAGCGACCCTTGCCCGCAAGCCGAGCTTCTGGCTGCTCTCCCTTGGGGCCGCTTCCGGCTCGATCCTCGGCTACGGCCTGATCTTCTGGCTTCCTTCTTTCTTCACTCGAAGCTTCGATCTCGAACTGTCCCAGGTCGGCTGGTTCTACGGCTCGATCGTCCTCGTCGGAGGAATCGCGGGCACCTGGCTCGGCGGCTGGTTCGCCGATCGCACCGGCCCGGATCGGCCTGGTTCGTACGCGCTCATTCCCGCAATCTCGTTCCTGATCGCGGCGCCGGTCTTCGCGGTCGGCACGATGACCAACTCGCTGGTGGTCGCCTGGATCCTGTTCACCATCGGCCAGATGCTCGCTCTCGCTTGGCTTGGCCCGGTCATCGCCGCGGTCCAGCACATCGTCCCGCCGAACATGCGGGCGACCGCCTCGGCGAGCTTCCTGTTCATCACCAATCTGATCGGGATCGGCTTCGGAATCTGGCTTCTCGGCCGAATCTCCAAGGTTCTGACCGCCGCTTATGGCGAGGAATCGCTTCGCTACTCGATCCTCTACGGCCTCGGCTTCTACCTGCTGAGCTCGCTGCTTTATTTCTTCGCGGCCAGGCGCTTGCCAAAGGACTGGTACCGGTAGGAAGTCCGGATTCGATTTTAGGGGAGGTTACATGTTGCGGCGGCGGGTTCTGATCGGAGTGATGATGTTGTTCGGCCTGCTCGCGCCCGCGACTGCGCAGGCGCAGTTCCGATCGGACCGGATCGCGGTGACGACCGCCGGCTCGGGGCCGGATGTGGTCCTGGTCCACGGCCTTGGTTCGTCGCCGCGGGTGTGGCGCGGCCTGGTCCAGGCGCTTCCCGGCTATCGCTATCACCTCGTCCAGGTGAAGGGCTTCGCCGGAGTGCCGGCCGAGGCCAATGCGGGCACCGGCCCGGTCGCGTCCCCGGTTGCGGAAGAAATCGCGCGCTATATCGGAGAGTCGATCGGCCGCCCGGCCGCGCTGATAGGCCATTCGATGGGCGGCACGATCGCAATGATGGTCGCTTCTCGCCATCCGGAAAGGGTGAGCAGGCTGATGGTCGTCGACATGCTTCCCTACCTCGGCGACATGTTCGGGCCCGGCCAATCGGCGGAGGGATTGCGCGCCGTCGCCGAGCAGGTTCGCGCCGGAATCAGCGATAGCCCGATGGACGCCTACCGCGCCCGCAACGAGCAGACACTCGCCGGAATGATCGCCACCGAGAGCGAACGCCCGGCCGCGATCGCGGACACGATGGCGAGCGACCGCTCCGTCTCCGGTCGGTCGATGTACGAGCTCATCACCACCGATCTGAAGCCGGAGCTCGCCCGGATCACCGCGCCGACCACGGTCCTGTACGTGACCCCGTTCGGCGCTCCGCTGACCGACGCGCAGATGGATCAATATTACCAGCTGTCCTACCGCAACCTCGCGGGCGCCCGGCTTCAGCGCGTGCCGAACGCTCGGCACTTCATCATGTATGACCAGCCGGATGTCTTCCTCCGCGAGGTGCGGTCGTTCCTCGCCGACTCGGTGCGATCCGGCGAGCGCGGCTGAACCGGCGGCCCCGGGTCAGACGTCGGTGGGAGCGCCGGCGGGAGCTTCGGCGCGGCGGTGGGGGATGAACCACGCCACCACGAGCCCGCCGACGATCAGCGCCAATCCATTGCCGAAGAAGCTGTAGATCGCATTCCCCCAATCCTGGTGGAGGTAGATCGGCTCGCCGAGGTGGATGAATGCCGCCGCTGCCACCGCGAGCGGGATGACCAGCCGCGCGCGTGAGGCGAAGTCCGGTACCCGCCGGTCGATTCCGAGCAGGCCGAGGCCGATCAGAAGCGCCGTGATGAAATTGAGGACGATTCCCCACACGATCATCGTCGGATCCCCGGCCGCATAGCCGCTGGTATTGTAGTGAATCGTCGCGATGGGCCCCTGGCCGTACATCACCGTCTGCTCGGCGGTGTTGGGATCGGGGACTGCATAGGTGCCGGTGCGCGGCAGGTTGAGCGCGAGCGCGCTCTGCAGCTGGGCCGACTCCGCATTTCCGACATTGCCGGTGCCGAGCCCGTTCAATGGCGTCGCGAACAACAGGAAGCCGACGATCAGCATCGCAATTGCGGCCACCGCCGCACCGATGATCACCCGCACCATCGCGCTCTCCCTTGGCTGTTTTCTCCAACCTAGAGCAACAACCGTCCGGGCGAAACGCGGTTGCGCGCAGTCAGGCCGGGCGGGCGGAAATCAACTCGCGGACGAAGTCGTGCAGGAAGACTCGGCGAGTCGCCTTGAGGCGCTCGGCCTTGAGGATGTTGTGGACGAGCTCTCGGCATTTCTCGGCATTGTTGTTGATCAGCACATAGTCATACTCGGCCCAGTGGCTGATCTCGGCCGTCGCTCGCGACATCCGGTTGCCGATCACTTCCTCACTGTCGGTGCCGCGGCTCCTGAGGCGCCGCTCGAGCTCGGTCATCGACGGCGGCAGGATGAACACTCGGACGATGTCCGGGTCGACCTGCTTCAGCTGCTGGGTGCCCTGCCAGTCGATGTCGAGGAGCACGTCGCGGCCGTTCTCGATCGCCTTGATCACCTCGTTTCGAAGCGTTCCGTAGCGATAGCCGAAGACATGGGCCCATTCGAGGAAGGCGCCGGTCTCGCGCATCCGGTCGAACTCGTCATCGGTGACAAAATGATAGTCGCGGCCCTCGACCTCGCCTGGCCGCTTGGGCCGAGTCGTCGCGGACACCGACATCGCGATGCCGTCGTCGGCTTCGAGGATCATTCGGGCGATGGTGGACTTGCCCGCGCCGCTCGGGCTGGACAGGACGAACAGCAGGCCGCGGCGCTGGAAGGCGGATGCGATTTCCATGGGCGCTAGTGGCGGAAGCGAGCGCCCGAGGTCAAGGAGGGACGATGCGTTACGTTGCTTTGTTGCGTGCGGTGAACGTGGGCGGGTGCAAGCTGCCAATGGCGGAGCTTCGTAAAGTCTGCGCCGGGCTCGGCTGGGAGAAGGTGGAGACCTACATCCAAAGCGGCAATGTCGTGTTCGAAGCGGCCGGCAAGCCAGAGTCGCTCGAATCGGCTCTCGAGAAGGCCGTGGCAGCGAGGTTCGGCTTCGAGCGACCGGTGATCGTGCGAAGCGCCAAGCAATGGGCCGACTATGCCAAGGGCTCGCCTTTTCCGGAGGCAGAGCGGGACGAGCCCAACCGGTTGATGCTCGGTCTGTCGAAGGCGGCGCCCGAAAGCGAAGCGCCCAAGCTGCTCGAGGCAAAGGCTACGGCGGGCGAACGGGTGAAGCTAGAGGGCGACGCCTTGTGGATCCACTATCCCGGTGGCGCGGGGACCACGAAACTGACCCCGGCGCTGCTCGACAAGGCCGCTGGCTCGCCCGTCACCCAGCGCAATTGGCGGACGGTGCTCAAGCTCCAGGAAATGCTGACCTCTTGAGTCATTCCGGCGAAAGCCGGAACCCATGAGCGCAGAGACCCGAGCAAAAGGCATATGGGTTCGTGTTCTTGGGTCCCGGCTTTCGCCGGGATGACTCGGCGGGCTTACGCCCCGCCGATCCCCTCGATGACCCGGCCCGTGCCGAGGCAGGTCGAGCAGGTGCCCCCGTCGACCTGGCCCGAGCCGTTACAGTCCGGGCAGACATTCTCGCCGGTCCCCGGGGTCCCGGGAGGCGCCATGTCTCCGGGGGAGATCTCGTCATTGTTCATGCACCGGCTCCTGATTCTCGTCGCTCAAAGCGTGCGGGTGCCGGGGGGTTCCATCGCAGACTGGTCGGCGGAGACGCGGCTTTCATCGCGGCGCCGCTGCCCGGGGCCAAGCGGCGCGATAGAAGCGGCAAATCAGCCAGAGGGGGACCACGTCATGAAGAGCATCGCCCTGTACATGGCCGCATTTGTCGGGCTCTCCGCAGTTGCCGCCGTCGCGTCGAGCCCCGCGGAGGCGCAGCGCCGCAACGCTCGCTGCGTGATCACCAGCAACGGCGCGCCAACCTATCGCGGCCCATGCCGGTTCATGGCGGAAACGGGCGGCAGCTTCACCGTCATCCCCGTCGGACGGCGCGAATTTCCGAGCGGCCAGACCGGGATCAACGTGTCGATTACCGAGCGCGGGGTCGCCGAAGTCTATGGCCAGACGCCGCGCGGCCCATCCTCGCGCTGGGGCACCGCCGTCCGCTCGCGCCGCGACCGCGCCTGCTGGAACGGCGCGGATTTCTCGGTCTGCGCTTACTAGCGGCCGAGCATCAGCTCCGGCTTCACGACGCGGTCGAACGTCGCCTCGTCGACGAGGCCGAGCTCAAGGCCGGCTTCCTTCAACGTGAGCCCCTTCTTGTGGGCATATTTGGCGATGTTGGCGGCGTTGTCGTAGCCGATCTCGGGCGCGAGCGCGGTGACGAGCATCAGCGAGCGTCCGACCAGATCGGCGATCTGGCTCTCGTTCGCCTCCATCCCTTCGACGCAGCGCTCGGCGAAGCTGGTCATTCCGGTGGCGAGCAGGTGAATCGAGCGGAGAACGTTGGCGCCGATCAGCGGCATGAACACGTTCAGTTCGAAATGCCCCTGCATTCCGCCGACGGTCACCGCCTGGTGATTGCCGATGACCTGCGCCGCAACCATCGTCAGCGACTCGCACTGGGTCGGATTGACCTTGCCGGGCATGATCGAGCTGCCCGGCTCGTTGGCGGGAAGCGACAGCTCGCCGAGGCCCGAGCGCGGCCCTGACCCCAGGAAGCGGATGTCGTTGGCGATCTTGTTGAGCGCCACCGCCAGCGTGTTGAGCGCTCCCGAGAAGAAGACGAGGCCGTCCTTGGCGGCGAGCTGCTCGAACTTGTTGGGAGCGCTCTCGAACCGAGTCCCGGCGATGTCGCTGATCGCGGCGGTCATGTCGTCGGCCCAGCCCTTGGGAGCGTTGAGGCCGGTTCCGACCGCGGTTCCGCCGATCGCGAGCTTGCGGATGTTGCCGTCCATCGATCCCTGGATCCGCGCCCGGCAGCTGATCAGCTGAGCGACATAGCCGGAGAATTCCTGGCCGAGCGTCAGCGGGGTCGCGTCCTGGGTATGGGTGCGCCCGATCTTGACGATGTGATCCCAGGCCTTCGCCTTGGCCTCGAGCGCGTTGGTCAGCGTCTCGAGCGCGGGCAGGAGCACCGCCTCGGTCGCCAGCACCGTCGCGACGTGGAGCGCGGTCGGGAAGCTGTCGTTCGACGACTGGCTCATGTTGACATGATCGTTTGGGTGGACCGGCGACTTACCGCCGCGCGTCCCGGCGAGCTTCTCGTTGGCGTAGCCGGCGATCACCTCGTTGACGTTCATGTTGGTCTGGGTGCCCGACCCGGTCTGCCAGATGACGAGTGGGAACTGGTCGTCGAGCTCGCCCGAGGTGATCGCCCGGGCAGCGTCCTCGATCGCAGCGACGATCTTCTCGTCGAGCCCGTGCTTGGCGTTCACTCGCGCCGCCGCCTGCTTCACGATCGCCTGGGCGTGGACGATTCCGATCGGCATCCGCTCGGTCGCTCCGAACGGGAAGTTCTCGATCGAGCGCTGGGTCTGCGCCCCCCAATAGCAATCGGCGGGAACGTCGATCGCGCCGATGGAATCACTTTCGCTGCGGGTCTGGCTCTGGGTGCTCATCTGCATCTCTTTTGTCCCCTCTAAGCGTCGTCATGCTGAACTCGGTTCAGCATCCATCATCGTGACGCTTGCGGTGCTCGAACATGGACCCTGAAACAAGTTCAGGGTGACGGCCTCATGACCGTCACTTCTTCCGGCTGAAATCCACCGACACGACGTTGCTGCCGTCCTCGACCGGCTCGGCGAGCGGGCGGTCGTTCTCGGCGTCGTGGGTCTCCTCGTCGTCCTCCTCGTCTTCCGAGGCCTGGAACTGGAGCTGGAACTTGACCTCGGGGTCGAAGAACACGGTGATCGCCGAGAAGGGGATGTGGAGCTTGGCCGGCATCTGGTTGAAGCTAAGGCCGACCTCGAAGCGGTCCTCCTCCACCTTCAAATCCCAGAAGCGGTTCTGGATGACGATCGTCATCTCGTCCGGGAAGCGGTCCGACAGATGCTTGGGGATGTCGACCCCGGCGGCGCCGGTCTTGAAGGTGATGTAGAAATGGTGGCCGCCGGGCAGCCCGCCATTCTTCGCGACCTCGCCGAGCACTCGGCCGACGACTGCGCGCAGGGCCTCCTGCACGATCTCGTCATAGGGAATCAGGCTGTCGGGAGTCTCATCGGTCATCGCGATCGACGGTAGCGCCGCGGGTGGGTGGGTCAACCCGGTTGGAACCGCAGATTTGGCAAACAGGGTTAGGATTGCGGCCCGCCACGCTGGCCTTGATCCGGTCCCGCCCTTACGTCACTTGCGCAGCATCAAAGGTGGCGCCCGGGCCGGTCCGGGGAGACGGAGGACGCGATGCCGATCGACCCGACCCTTCCCTATGACGACACCAACATCTTCGCTCGGATCCTGCGCGGCGAGGTTCCGGCATCCAAAGTCTATGAGGACGAGCATGCGCTCGCCTTCAACGACATCGTGCCCCAGTCGCCGACCCATATATTGGTGATCCCGAAGGGCCGCTACGTGTCGTGGGACGATTTCTCCGAGCGGGCGAGCGACGCGGAGATCGCCGGCTTCGTCCGCGCCGTAGGCCGGATCGCGCGCGACAAGGGCCTCGTCGGCGACGGCTACCGCCTCCTTGCCAATGTCGGCCAGCATAGCGGCCAGGAAGTGCCCCACCTCCACGTCCACATCTTCGCCGGAGGCCCGCTCGGGCCGATGCTGTCGCGCTGACACAATGCGCCGCGCGATTTAATATTGCGCCTCCGTGACAAGCCACTAGGCTCCCCGCCCACGAAGCGGCAGGCGTGAAAAGCCGCGGACTTAAGGGGACGATGATGATTTTTGGGCGGGTAAAGCCACTCGACGCCATCCTGGCGACGGCTGAAAAGAAGTCGCTTCACCGGTCGCTGGGCGCGTTCCAGCTGACCTTGTTCGGAATCGGCTGCATCATCGGCACGGGCATCTTCGTGCTGACCGCGGCCGGAGCGCAGAAGGCCGGACCCGGCCTGATGCTCGCCTTCATCATTGCCGGCGCGGTCTGCGTCGTCGCGGCGCTCTGCTATGCCGAGATCGCCGCGATGGTCCCGGTCGCCGGCTCCGCCTACACCTACACCTATTCCGTCATGGGCGAATTTCTGGCCTGGACGGTCGGCTGGGCGCTGGTGCTTGAATATGCCATCGCCGCGAGCGCCGTCTCGGTCGGTTGGTCCGGCTATTTCACGGGCACCATACTCGAGGAATTCCTAGGCATACATTTGCCCAACTGGTTGCGCGGCGGACCGCTCGCCCTGGGCGGAATCGAGGGCGGACTCATCAACCTGCCGGCGCTTGTCATCGCCCTTCTGGTGACCTGGCTGCTGATGATCGGCACCACCGAGAGCGCCCGGGTCAACGCGGTTCTGGTCATGATCAAGATCGCCGCATTGAGCGCCTTCATCTTCCTGACCCTTCCGAAGACGGAAGCGGCCAACTTCAACCCGTTCCTCCCGGCCGGCCTGTTCGGCGGCTTCGGCTCGGGCGTCGGCGCGGTCGGCGCGGCGGCGACGATCTTCTTCGCCTATGTCGGCTTCGACGCGGTCTCGACCGCGGCCGAGGAGACCAAGAACCCTCAGCGCAACGTTCCGATCGGCCTGATCGGCTCGCTGCTCATCTGCACCATCTTCTACATCCTGGTTGCCGCGGGAGCGGTCGGAACGATCGGCGGCCAGCCGATCATGGGCCCGAACGGCGTGCCGTTCCCGGCCGGCTCGGAAGAGCTCGCCCGCCAGTGCGCGATGCCGCAATATGCCGACATGCTGGTCTGCTCGAACGAGGCGCTTGCCCATGTTCTTCGCAACATCGGCTTCTCCTCGGTGGGCAACGCGCTCGGGATCGCCGCCTTCCTGGCGCTTCCGTCGGTCATCCTGATCCTGCTGTTCGGCCAGACCCGCATCTTCTTCGTGATGTCGCGTGACGGCCTTCTTCCGGACGGCCTGTCGAAGGTCCACCCGAAGTGGAAGACCCCGTACGTCGTGACCGCGCTCACCGGAATCGTCGTCGCGATCGCCGCGGCCTTCCTTCCAGTGGGCCAGCTCGCCGACATCGCCAATGCGGGAACGCTCTACGCCTTCTTCATGGTGGCCATCGCCGTCATGATGCTTCGGCGCACCGAGCCGAACCGGCCGCGCAAGTTCAAGACTCCGGCGCTTTGGCTGGTCGGGCCGCTGACGATCGTCGGCTGCCTGTTCCTGTTCCTCAACCTGCCGTTCGAGGCGATGCTGGTCCTGCCGATCTGGTCGGCGGTCGGCTTCCTCGTCTATTTCGGCTACAGCTACCGCCACAGCCATCTCGGCCGCGGGATCATCGAGGTCCACGAGCCGGAGATCCACGACATCCAGCCGGCGATCCCCGGGGTGGACGAGGACCGCGCGAGCGACCCGAACGCCAACCGGCCGATCTGATCGGCAAGGCCTGAACGAAGAAGAGGGCGGTCCCACCAGGTGGGGCCGCCCTTTTCGCAACCGGTGAAGGCGGAGCCGCGTTCAGCGCGGGTAAGGAGACCCGCCTTGGCCACGCCCCCGCCACCCGAAACGCCCGCCCCGAGCCAGCCCGCACAGCCGGCCGAGCCGCCGCCCGAGATCGTCCCTCCGGCCCCCGACATCGACCAGCCCGATCCCGCCCCGGCGCAAACGCCAGGGACGGCACCGGGCCAGCCTATGGGTTAGAGAGCACAAGACTCTCGGCTCGTCCCGAGCGGGAGCCTAGCTGGGTTGCAGACGTCCCCATCGCCTTCGGCAACAGGGAGGAGCTTGGGACCTTAGCCCAGCTTCTGCTGGACCAGCGCCTTGAGATCCGCCTCCGGGCGCGCGCCGTAATGGGAGATGACCTCGGCTGCGGCGATGGCGCCGATGCGAAGGCATTCCTCGAGGCCGCGGCCCTGGACATGCCCGTAGAGGAAGCCGGAGGCGAACAGGTCGCCGGCGCCGGTCGTGTCGACGACCCGCTCCACCGGCTCGGGCTTGATCTCCACCCGCTCGCCATTCTGGATCGCGACCGCGCCGCGCTCGCCGCGCGTGACCACCACCAAAGGCACGTCGCGGGCGAGCGATTCGATCGCCGAGTCAGCATCGCTTCCCTCGAGGATCGCAGCCTCTTCCTCGTTGGCGAACAGCATGTCGATGAGGCCCTCATTGATCAGGCTTCGGAAGTCGCCGCGATGCATGTGAACGCAGAAGTCGGCGCAGGTCGCCAGAGCGACCTTTCGGCCGGCCTTGCGCGCGATGTCGATCGCCCGGCGCATCGCGGCGCGCGGCTCGGGCGGATCCCACAGATAGCCCTCGAGAAGAAGGATCGACGCGCTCGCCACGAGTTCATCGTCGATGGCGTCGGCGGGAAGATAGTGTGACGCGCCGAGCAAAGTGTTCATCGTGCGCTGGCCGTCCGGCGAGACCAGGATCAGGCATCGGCCGGTCGGCTCGCCGTCGCGCTCGGGAGTGTCGAACTGCACGCCGGCAGCGCGCAGGTCGTGGCGGTAGATGGTGCCGAGCTGGTCGTTCGCGACCTGGCCGACGAAGGCCGTTCGCGCGCCGAGCGTGGCGAGGCCGGCCAAAGTGTTCGCCGCGGCGCCGCCGCTGATCTCGCGGCCGGGTCCCATCTTCTCGTAAAGGTCGACCGCGCGCTCGGCGTCGATCAGCCGCATCGAACCGGCGGGCAATCCTTCGCGCTCGAGGAAGGCGGCGTCGGTGTCGGCGATGACGTCCATGATGGCGTTGCCGATGGCAAGCACGTCGAGGCTGGCTGCGGTCAAGATTGTCGGCTCCTGCTGGAAAGCGCCGCGCCTAGCGGGGCTTAGGGCAAAGGGTCAACTATCTCACCGCCAGCCGGGCGTGCAGCTACCCTTCCGCCCGCAACCGATCGACCACCTTCGCCTCGAAAGCGACCGGGTCGGCCACGCCGTCGCGGAGCTCTGCCTCTCCAAGGGCAAGGGCAATCCGGCCGCCGGACATCAGGATGCCGCGGTCGCAATAGGCGGTCAGGGTAGAAACGTCGTGGAGCGCCGTGATCAACGTGATGCCCTGGGCTGCCACCAGTGAGCGCAGGGCGCGCTTGGTGTCGTAGGCGGTGAGCGGATCGAGCCAGTTGAACGGCTCGTCGAGGATGACGATTCCCGGAAGGTCGAGGAAGGCCCCAACCAGTGCGACCCGTTGCCTCATGCCCGCCGAAAGCGAGCCGCACGCCCAGTCGATGAAGTCCTCGATGTTGAGCGCCGAGCGCAGGCCCTGGAGCGCAGGAGCGTCGATCGCCTGCTTTCGCTCCGCGGAAATGGCGAACAGCTCGCGCGGGGTGAGGTCGTCAGGCAGCATGGCGGCGTCGATTGCGAAGCCGACGCGCCTGGCGCGTCCCGCCCGGTCGCTGCCGAGATCGACCCCGTCGAAGAGGATTCGGCCGGAGCGGATCGGCAGCCGCCCGGCCAGCGCGCGCAGAAGCGTCGTCTTGCCCGATCCGTTCGCCCCGACCAGGCCAATCCAGGCGGGCCGGTCGTTGGCGTAGCTGAGGCCGGTCACGACGTTTCTGCCGCCGCGGTCGACGCAGAGCCCCTCGATTTCCAGCGACAGCGTCAAGGCGCGAGGTACCGCATCGCCCGCGCGCGCCGAGCGAGCATCCACAGCCGCACGACCAGAAGAGCCGGCGCCAACGGCAGCGCCACCAGGCCCACCAGCGCCGCGGCGGCGAGGTCGAGTTGCACAGCGATCTCCGCCGTCTGGCGGGACTTCGTCGCGAAATGCAGAGTGCGAAGCATGGCAAGAGCCAGGAACACAAGCGGGAGCGCCACCGCGCCGGTGAGCAGCGGGAGGGGAGCGGCCACCCCCGTGGCGAGTGCGCCAATCGTCAGGCCGCCAGTCAGCGCAGCCGCGAGAGCGGTCGCCACCAATGCTGCCCTCGTGGGCTCATCGCCGAGATAGAGAAGGTAGCGGAGCAGCGACGGCGGCGTGCGCAGCAGCACCAGGATCAGGAGCAGCAGCATCGGCGTGCCGGCGATCACCGCCGCTGCTGGAGCAGTCAGCTGTGACGAGAGCCAGAGATGGATCGCCGCGGTGACGGCGCCGATGGCGGCGAAGCCCACAAGATTTGCCGTGAGCGATGGTCCAAACAGACCCATCCTCGCGAGGAGCAGCTCGATCAGGCGTTGGCGCCGACGCTCGCCCAGCGGCGCCCGGTTCTTGCGTCGACCGGCATTCCGGCGACGGGCGGCCCACGAAATGAAGGCTCGGCGCACGCTTTTTTGCGCGGCGGCAAGCGCAATGCCCGCGAAATAGGCGAGGAGGAATGTCGGCACGAGAATCGTCCCTCGGCCCGAGGCGACGGACAGGGCCAGTCCCGCGGCGAGCGGCGGCAGGTTCCAGAACAAGGCGTAAACCCGCGCTGCAGCGGGGCGAAGCGCCTGGCGCGCAACGACGCATTCTTCCCGCAGATGAGCAAGGCGGTTTGCGACGGCGAGGTTCACGGCCAGCGCGATGGCCGCCGTGGTCGTCAACGTGAGCGTGGCAGGGAGTTCGGCGATGCTCGCCGCGGCTTCTCCGCCGCCGCGCTCGATCAACAGCAGCAAGCCGATCGGCACTGCGACGAGCAACAGCAGGATGTCTCGCTTTCGAGCGAAAGCCGCGGCGCCGCTCCTTCGCAGGATCATGAGATCGTAGAGGATGAGCGTGCGCAAACCATCTGCTGAATGCCATGCCCGGGGCGGACGATCAACGAAGGGGCTTTGCCGAAACCATTGCCAGCAACCCACGCCGTACCCATAGACGGCGCGATGAAATGGTTCCTGGCCTGCGTCGCGGCGGGGGCGGCGAGCGCCTGCGGCTTCGCTCCTCTCAACCTGTGGCCGTTGACGCTGATCGGCGTCGCCTTCCTGCTGTGGGCGATCGAGGAGGCGCCGGGCCTTCGAAGCGCACTGCTTCGCGGCTGGGGCTTCGGCCTCGGGCAGTTCGTGCTTGGGCTCAACTGGATCGCCACCGCCTTCACCTATCAGTCGAACATGCCGGCCTGGCTGGGCTGGATCGCTGTCGTCCTGCTGTCGCTCTACCTCGCGGTCTATCCGGCCGCGGCCGCCGGCCTCGCCTGGCGCTGGGCGGGCGGAAACCGCCTCAGGATGGTGCTGATCTTCGCTGCGGCCTGGATCGTCACCGAATATCTGCGCGCGGTGATGTTCACCGGCTTCCCGTGGAACCCGCTCGGCGTGTCGCTGCTGCTGACCCCGGCGTCGCTCTTCGCCACTTTGTTCGGCACTTACGGACTCAGCGGCCTCGCGGCGCTGATCGCCGGAGGCATCTACCTGCTCGCCCGCCGCGGCTGGAAGGACGGCGGCGGCCTGGCAGTCGCGGTCGCCGCGCTGGTCGCGATCGGCTGGCTCGCAACTCCGGCGCCGGGCGGCGAGGGCGGTCCTGCCGTGCGTATCGTCCAGCCCAACGTCGATCAGGCGACGAAGCATGCCGAGGGCTACGGCCCCCAGCTCAGCCGATTCCGCGAATCCGCCATGAACACGACCGGCGAGCCGCGCCTCCTCCTCTGGCCGGAGGACGGCGTTCCATTCCTTCTCGACGAGGACCCGCTCGCCGCCCGCATGATCGGCAACTGGATCGGCGAGGGCGACCTGCTGCTCACCGGCGGCTTCAAGATCGAGCGCGACTCCGCCGGCCGGCCGCTCGGGGCGCGCAACACCAATTGGGTGATCGACCCGGAAGGGCGCCTCCTCGGGCGCTACGACAAGGCGCATCTCGTTCCTTATGGCGAATATCTGCCGATGCGCTCCCTGCTCGAGCCGATCGGCCTGTCGCGGCTCGTCCCGGGCTCGCTGGACACCTGGGAAGGCCCGGGGCCGCGCACGCTCGACCTTCCGCGCTTCGGCCGGGTCGGCCTTCAGATCTGCTACGAGATCGTCTTCTCGGGGCAAGTCGTCGAGGACGGCAACCGCCCGGACTTCATCTTCAACCCGTCCAACGACGCCTGGTTCGGCCGCTGGGGCCCGCCCCAGCATTTCGCCCAGGCGCGGTTGCGGGCGCTCGAGGAGGGGCTCCCGGTTCTTCGCTCGACTCCGACAGGCATTTCCGGGGTGATCGACGCGCGCGGCCGAGTCCTCGCCTCGCTTCCCTGGCAGCAGTTCGGGATCATCGACTCGCGCCTGCCCCCGCCCGCGCCGCCGACCCTGTTCGCCCGCGCCGGCAACCGGATGCCCTTCGTCTTCGCCCTGTTGCTGGTCGTAGCCGCAGCCGTGCTCGCGCGATTGCAGTCGCGCTCAAAGCGGGCTAGTGAGCGCCGCACATAAAGATATCCTTATATCCGCATAACCACCTAAACCTGATCGAAAAGGCCGTTCTTGCGATGCGCAGCAATTACATCTTCACGTCCGAATCGGTGTCGGAAGGCCATCCGGACAAGGTTGCCGACCAGATTTCCGACGCGATCGTCGACCTGTTCATCGGCAAGGACCCCGAGGCGCGGGTCGCCTGCGAGACCCTGGTGACCACCCAGCGCATCGTCGTCGGCGGCGAGATCCGCTGCAAGGGCGTCTATGACGAGACCGAGTTCGCCGACACCCATGGCTGGGCGCCGGGCGTCCGCGACGAGATCGAGCAGGTCGTCCGCCACACCGTCGAGAAGATCGGCTACGAGCAGGCCGGTTTCCACTGGCAGACCGCCAGCTTCGACAACCACCTCCACGGCCAGTCCGCGCATATCGCTCAGGGCGTCGACGAGAGCGGCAACAAGGACGAAGGCGCCGGCGACCAGGGCATCATGTTCGGCTACGCCACCGACGAGACCCCCGACCTTCTCCCGGCCACCCTCTATTATTCGCACCGAATCCTCGAGCGGATGGCCGAGGACCGTCACTCCAACAAGGTCGACTTCCTCGAGCCGGACGCCAAGAGCCAGGTGACCCTTCGCTACGAGAATGGCGAGCCGGTCGCGGCGACCGCCCTCGTCGTCTCGACCCAGCACGCTCCGGGCTATTGCGACGACGGCCGCGAGGGCTCGAACCCCGAGAAATACGGTCAGCTTCGCGACTATGTCGTCGGCGTGTTCAACGACGTCCTTCCCAAGGGCTTCATCACCGACGAGACCGCGATCTACGTCAACCCGACCGGCCGCTTCGAGATTGGCGGTCCGGACGGCGATGCCGGCCTCACCGGCCGCAAGATCATCGTCGACACCTATGGCGGCGCGGCCCCGCACGGCGGCGGCGCCTTCTCGGGCAAGGATCCGACCAAGGTCGACCGCTCGGCGGCTTACGTGGCGCGCTACCTCGCCAAGAACGTGGTTGCCGCGGGCCTCGCCAAGCGCTGCACAATTCAGCTCAGCTACGCGATCGGAATCGCCGAGCCGCTGTCGCTCTATGTCGACCTCCACGGCACCGAGCAGAACGGCGCCACCGCCGAGAAGCTGGAGCAGGTCCTCCCGACGCTGGTGCGCCTGACCCCGAAGGGCATCCGCACCCATCTCGGCCTCAACAAGCCGATCTACTCGCCGACCGCGGCCTACGGCCACTTCGGCCGCAAGCCGGAAGGCGACCGGTTCAGCTGGGAAAAGACCGATCTGGTCGACCAGCTCAAGGCCGCGCTCTAACGACAGGACGGCCCGCCCGCACCACGGGCGGGCCTTCTTGCCCACGACTCCATTTGCGAGTCCCCGCCGGGGGGCCTAAATCCCGGCCATGCTCGACGCCCAAAGCGCCCCTGCGGCTCCGCCCGCGGCCATCCGCCGCGAAGACTATCGCCCGCCGGCCTGGACCGTCCCCGAAATATCCCTCGAGTTCGAGCTCGGCGCCGAACGGACGATCGTCCGAAGCCGCCTCACCGTCCAGCGCAACGACGGCGACGGGCCGCTCACCCTCGATACCGAGGCCGGCAAGATCCTCAGCGTTCGCGTCGACGGCGAGCCGGTCGACGTCCGGCCCGCGAACGACAAGCTCGTCATCCCGCTCACCGGCGCTGCCCATGTCGTCGAGACCGAGACCGAAATCTCGCCCGCCGCCAACACCCAGCTGATGGGTCTCTACGCGTCCGGCGGCCTGCTCTGCACCCAGTGCGAGGCCGAGGGATTCCGCCGGATCACGCCCTTCCCCGACCGCCCCGACGTGCTCAGCCGCTATCGGGTGAAGATGATCGCCGACAAGACGACCTACCCAGTCCTCCTGTCCAACGGCGACCCGGTCGGCAGCGGCGACCTCGACGGCGGCCGCCACTGGGCCGAATGGCACGATCCCTTCCCCAAGCCCTGCTACCTGTTCGCGCTCGTCGCCGGCGACCTTCAGGTCCGCAAGGACCAGTTCGTCACCCGCTCCGGCCGCGCCGTCGACCTCGGCATCTGGGTTCGCGAGGAGGACCTTCCGCGCACCGAGCACGCCATGAACGCGCTCAAGCAGTCGATGAAGTGGGACGAGGATACCTACGGCCGCGAATATGATCTCGACGTGTTCAACATCGTCGCCGTCGCCGATTTCAACTTCGGCGCGATGGAGAATAAGGGCCTCAACATCTTCAACTCGCGCTACGTTCTCGCCGACCCCGACATCGCCACCGACGCGGACTATGACGCGGTCGCCGGAGTCGTCGCCCACGAATATTTCCACAATTGGTCGGGTAACCGGGTCACCTGCCGCGACTGGTTCCAGCTGTCGCTGAAGGAAGGCTTCACCGTCTTCCGTGACCAGAATTTCTCCGCCGACATGGGCTCGGCCGCGGTCAAGCGGATCGAGGACGTCCGCGCACTCCGCGCCGCCCAATTCCCCGAGGACGGCGGTCCGCTCGCCCACCCGGTGCGCCCCGATTCCTATATCGAAATCGCCAACTTCTACACCGCGACGGTCTACAACAAGGGCGCCGAGCTCATTCGGATGATGCGCACCATCCTCGGCCCCGAACGGTTCCGCGCCGGCTGCGACCTCTATTTCGACCGCCACGACGGCGAGGCGGTGACCTGCGAGGATTTCGTCCGGGCGATGGAGGATTCGAGCGGCGAGGACCTCTCCCGCTTCCGCCGCTGGTACAGCCAGGCCGGAACGCCGCGCGTCCGCGCGAGCCTCACCCATGAGGCCGGCGACGGCCGCGCCCATCTCGTGATCGAGCAGGAGGTGCCCGCGACTCCCGGCCAGCCGACCAAGCAGCCCATGCCGATCCCGCTCGGCCTCGCCCTGTTCGGCGAGCGAAGCGGCGACAAGCATGAGGACCGCCTCGTCCTTCTCGAGGACGAGCGCACCGAATTGGTGTTCGACGGCCTCGGCGAGCGCCCGATCCTGTCGATCAACCGCGGCTTCTCCGCCCCGGTCATCGTCGAGACCAACCGGAGCGCGGCCGACCTCGCTTTCCTTTCGGCCCGCGACGACGATCCCTTCGCCCGCTACGAGGCGATGCAGCAGCTGATGCTCGACACGTTGATCGCCTCGATCGACGGCCGCGGCGATCACTCGGCGGTGATCGAGGCGGTCGAGCAGACCCTTCGCGATCCGGCCCTCGACCCGGCCTTCGTCGGCGAGGCGGTTCTTCTACCCAGCGAGGCGTTCATCGGCGACAATCTGGCCGTGGTCGACCCGGAGACGGTCCACGCCGCCCGCGAGTCGCTCCGCCGCGCCCTCGGCGAGCAGCTCGAGGATTTGTGGCGCGCCGCCTACAACTCCTCCACCGCCAACCGCTATGAGCTGTCGCCGGCCGCCAAGGGCCGCCGCCGCTTGCGGACGGTGTCGCTCGGCTACATCTCGGCTGCCGGTGCCGACGACGCCCCCGCGCTCGCGCTCAAGCAGTTCGACGAGGCGGACAACATGACCGACCGCCAGGGCGCTCTCGGGGTGCTGGTCAACAGCCATGCTCCGGAGCGCGAGACCGCGCTCGACGGCTTTTACGAGCGCTACCGCGACAATGCGCTGGTTCTCGACAAATGGTTCACCGCCCAGGCGCTGTCGACCCGAGACGACACCATCGACTCGGTCGAGCGGCTCGCCAAGCATCCCGATTTCACGTTGACCAATCCCAACCGGCTTCGCTCGCTCGTCGGCGCCTTCGCCGCCAACCAGCGCGGGTTCCACCACGAATCGGGACGCGGCTACCGCTTCCTCGCGGACATGATCGCCGCCACCGACAAGCTCAATCCGCAGACCGCCGCGCGCCTGGTTCCCCCGCTCGGCCGCTGGCGCCGCTTCGGCGAGCCGCGCGCCTCGCTGATGCGCGAAGCCCTGCAGCGGATCGTCGACCAGCCCGGCATCTCCAAGGACGTGTTCGAGCAAGCCAGCAAGAGCCTGGCCTAAGCCCTCTCCCCAGCGGGGAGAGAGGGGCTTTACAGCAGCCCCTCACTGACCAGCCGGGCGCGCAGGTCCTCGGCGGTGGTGAAGAGATGCGCCCGCATGCCCACCGCGAGCGCGCCGTCGACGTTGATCTGGCGATCGTCGATGAACAGCGCATCGCGCGGCGCCACTCCGAATCGGTCGAGAGCGAGATAGTAGATCGCCGGGTCCGGCTTCATCAGCTTCTCCGCGCCCGACACGACGATGTCCCGGAAACGGCTGAAGAAGGCGCGCTCGCGCTCGACGAAGGGCGTCCAGAAGTCGGCGGAGAAGTTGGTGATGGCGAAGAGCGGCACTCCCGCCCGATCCAACTCGGCTACGATATCGTGCACCCCGGGAACCGGATCGGTGATCGTCTCGCCGAATCGGCTGCCCCAGGCTGCGATCAGCTCGGCATAGGCCGGGAAGGTCTCGGAAAGCTCCGCGGCGGCCTCGTCGAAGGGCCGGCCGCCGTCGAGCGTGTCGTGCCAGGCGTAGAGGTCGGTGTCCTCGATGAACCTGAGGCGCTCCGAATCGTCGGCGATCTGGCGGACGAGGAAGCTCTCCGGATCCCAGCCGTAGAGGACGTTGCCGACATCGAAGATGACGGCCTTGGGAGCGTCGCTAGCGGTCATTCCGGATCGGCTCAGGACGAACGAAAACGCACCCTGAAGCCGAGGCCAGGGTGCGCGGTCGCTGCAGACGCCGGGCTCTTAGCCCTGGCGCGCCTTGAAGCGGCGGTTCGTCTTGTTGATGACGTAGGTGCGGCCCCGGCGACGAATGACGCGGTTGTCGCGATGGCGCTCCTTGAGCGACTTCAGAGAGTTGCGGATCTTCATGGCGCGACGACCTGACCTGTCCTAAACAGAAGTGAATTGAATTGCCTGGAAAAGCGAGGCGCTCACCTATGCAAGGGAGCGCCCTTAGTCAAGCCGCACCGGCTGCTCTTCTTGCCCCTCCCCTTCAGGGGAGGGGATCAAGGGGTGGGGGCGAGGCGACGCCTCGCGCGGCGCGGGGCGGCGCCCCCCCCCCCCCCCCACCGCGGCAGGGGGGGGGGG
>JAEZHP010000114.1 GCA_023416515.1 Pseudomonadota bacterium
GCCCCAAGCAGCTCGTATCGGTGGCCGCATCGCTGATCCCGTTCCTCGAGAACGACGACGCGAACCGCGCCCTGATGGGGTCGAACATGCAGCGCCAGGCGGTGCCGCTCCTGCAGGCCGAGGCGCCGCTCGTCGGCACCGGCATGGAGGAGACCGTGGCTCGCGATTCCGGCGCTGCGATCGCAGCGCGGCGCTCGGGCGTGGTCGACCAGGTCGACGCGGGCCGCATCGTCGTGCGCGCCACCGGCGAGCTCAAGCCGGGCGAGTCGGGCGTCGACATCTACACGCTGATGAAATTCCAGCGCTCGAACCAGAACACCTGCATCAACCAGCGTCCGCTGGTGAAGAAGGGCGATCTGGTCCGTAAGGGCGACGTCATTGCCGACGGTCCCTCGACCGAGATGGGTGAGCTCGCCCTCGGCCGGAACGTGCTCGTCGCGTTCATGCCGTGGAACGGCTACAACTATGAGGACTCGATCCTGATATCCGAGCGGATCGTGAAGGACGACGTGTTCACCTCGATCCACATCGAGGAGTTCGAGGTGATGGCCCGCGACACCAAGCTCGGGCCGGAGGACATCACCCGCGACATCCCGAACGTCGGCGAGGAAGCGCTTCGCAACCTCGACGAGGCCGGAATCGTCTATATCGGTGCCGAGGTCGAGCCGGGCGACATCCTGTGCGTCAAGATCACGCCGAAGGGCGAAAGCCCGATGACTCCGGAGGAGAAGCTCCTTCGCGCCATCTTCGGTGAGAAGGCGTCCGACGTCCGCGACACGTCGCTTCGTCTGCCGCCGGGCGTGTCCGGCACGGTGGTCGAGGTCCGCGTGTTCAACCGCCACGGAATCGACATCGACGACCGTACCCGCCAGATCCAGTCCGAGGAAAAGGACCGGCTCAAGAAGGATGCGGACGACGAGCGCTCGATCCTGAAGCGTTCGAGCTATGCGCGCCTTCGCGAGATGCTGGTGGGTCAGGTCGCGACCGCGGCTCCTAAGGGCGTCAAGAAGGGCGCGGAGATCGACAGCGCCGCTCTCGACTCCGTCGAGCCGCACGAATGGTGGAAGTTCGCGGTGAAGGACGATGCCGTCCAGGCCGACCTCGAGGCCGTCAAGGCTCAGTATGACGAGGCCGAAGGCGTCATCAAGCGCCGCCTGGAGGATCGTATCGAGAAGCTCGAGCGTGGCGACGAGCTGCCGCCGGGCGTGCTCAAGATGGTCAAGGTCTTCGTCGCGGTGAAGCGCAAGCTTCAGCCTGGCGACAAGATGGCCGGCCGTCACGGCAACAAGGGCGTCATCTCGCGCATCCTGCCGATCGAGGACATGCCGTTCCTCGAGGACGGGACTCACGCCGACATCGTGCTCAACCCGTTGGGCGTGCCGTCGCGCATGAACGTCGGGCAGATCTTCGAAACCCATCTCGGCTGGGCCGCACGCGGCCTCGGTCAGCAGATCAAGATCATGCTCGAGCAGATGCACGAGAATGGCCAGGAGTTCGAAGGCAAGGGCGTCGAGGCGGTCCGAGCCAAGCTCAAGGACATGTACGGGTCGAATTACGACTCCGACATCGATGCGCGCACGGACGAGGACGTGATGGAGCTTGCCTCCAACCTCACCGGAGGCCTGCCGATGGGCACTCCCGTGTTCGACGGCGCCAAGGAAGCCGACGTCGCGGCGATGCTTGAGAAGGCGGGTCTCGATCCGTCCGGCCAGGTCACCCTGTACGACGGCCGCACCGGCGACGCGTTCGACCGTAAGGTGACCGTGGGCTACATCTACATGCTGAAGCTCCACCACCTCGTGGACGACAAGATCCACGCGCGTTCGATCGGACCGTACAGCCTCGTCACCCAGCAGCCGCTGGGCGGTAAGGCCCAGTTCGGCGGCCAGCGCTTCGGTGAGATGGAAGTGTGGGCGCTGCAGGCTTACGGCGCCGCCTACACCCTGCAGGAGATGCTGACGGTGAAGTCGGACGACGTGATCGGCCGAACCAAGGTCTACGAGGCGATCGTCAAGGGCGACGACACGTTCGAGGCCGGCATTCCCGAGAGCTTCAACGTCCTCGTCAAGGAAATGCGGTCGCTCGGCCTCAACGTGGAGCTCAACAGCCTCGTCGATGCCGACGATGCCGATGGATTCGCCGAGGCCGCGGAGTGATCTGAAGGGGCGCCTTCGGGCGCCCCTCACCTCCGCCCGCTGAGAAAGATTGCTCCCGCGAAAGGGAAAAAGAAATGAACGAACTGACCAATTTCGCGAACCCGGTCGCCAAGCCGGAGACGTTCGACCAGATCAAGATCGGAATTGCCTCGCCCGAGCGCATCCGTTCCTGGTCGTTCGGCGAGATCAAGAAGCCCGAGACCATTAACTACCGCACGTTCAAGCCCGAGCGTGACGGCCTGTTCTGCGCGCGCATCTTCGGCCCGATCAAGGACTATGAGTGCCTGTGCGGCAAGTACAAGCGCATGAAGTACAAGGGCATCGTCTGCGAGAAGTGCGGAGTCGAGGTCACCGTCTCCAAGGTGCGCCGCGAGCGCATGGGCCATATCGAGCTGGCCGCTCCGGTCGCTCACATCTGGTTCCTGAAGAGCCTTCCGAGCCGCATCGGCCTGCTGCTCGACATGCAGCTCAAGCAGCTTGAGCGGGTCCTCTACTTCGAGAGCTACATCGTCACCGAGCCGGGCCTCACCCCGCTCGAGAAGTTCCAGCTCCTCACCGAGGACGAGCTTCTCGACGCCCAGGATGAGTATGGCGAGGACGCCTTCTCCGCCGGAATCGGCGCCGAGGCCGTCAAGCTCATGCTCATGGACCTCGACCTCGAGGGCGAGCGCACCCAGCTTCTGGAAGAGCTGGCGACGACCAAGTCGGAGCTGAAGCCCAAGAAGATCATCAAGCGCCTGAAGGTCGTCGAGTCCTTCCTCGAGTCCGGCAACCGTCCGGAGTGGATGATCCTGGACGTCGTTCCGGTCATTCCGCCCGAGCTTCGCCCGCTGGTGCCGCTCGACGGCGGCCGCTTCGCGACGTCGGACCTCAACGACCTCTATCGTCGCGTCATCAACCGCAACAACCGCCTTAAGCGGCTGATGGAGCTTCGCGCCCCGGACATCATCGTCCGCAACGAAAAGCGCATGCTTCAGGAGGCGGTCGACGCCCTCTTCGACAACGGCCGCCGCGGCCGCACGATCACCGGCGCCAACAAGCGTCCCCTGAAGTCCCTGTCCGACATGCTCAAGGGCAAGCAGGGCCGCTTCCGTCAGAACCTGCTCGGCAAGCGCGTCGACTATTCGGGCCGCTCGGTCATCGTCACCGGTCCGGAGCTGAAGCTCCACCAGTGCGGCCTGCCCAAGAAGATGGCGCTCGAGCTGTTCAAGCCGTTCATCTACTCGCGCCTCGACGCCAAGGGTCTCTCGATGACCCTCAAGCAGGCCAAGAAGTGGGTCGAGAAGGAGCGCAAGGAAGTCTGGGACATCCTCGACGAAGTCATTCGCGAGCACCCCGTCCTTCTGAACCGCGCGCCGACGCTCCACCGCTTGGGCATCCAGGCGTTCGAGCCGGTCCTGATCGAGGGCAAGGCGATCCAGCTTCACCCGCTGGTCTGCGCCGCGTTCAACGCCGACTTCGACGGCGACCAGATGGCCGTTCACGTCCCGCTGAGCCTCGAGGCCCAGCTGGAAGCGCGCGTCCTGATGATGTCGACGAACAACATCCTGTCGCCCGCCAACGGCAAGCCGATCATCGTTCCGTCGCAGGACATGGTGCTCGGTCTCTACTATCTGTCGATGGAGCGTGAGGGCGAGCCCGGCGAGGGCATGCTGCTGGCCGACATGCAGGAGGTCCACCAGGCCCTCCACGTCGGAGCGGTCACGCTTCACTCAAAGATCGTCAGCCGAGTCCCGCAGACGGACGAGGACGGCAAGACCTACATGAAGCGGTTCGAGACGACCCCGGGCCGGATGCTTCTCGCCGAGACCCTTCCGAAGAGCCACAAGGTGCCGTTCGAGACGGTCAACCGCCTGCTGACCAAGAAGGACATCGGCGACGTCATCGACGAGGTCTATCGCCATACCGGTCAGAAGGACACGGTGCTGTTCGCCGACGCGATCATGCAGCTCGGCTTCCGCCACGCGTTCCGCGCCGGCATCTCCTTCGGCAAGGACGACATGGTCATCCCGGTCGAGAAGGTGCAGCTGGTCGACGAGACCCGTGACCAGGTGAAGGACTATGAGCAGCAGTATCAGGACGGCCTGATCACGCAGCAGGAGAAGTACAACAAGGTGATCGACGCCTGGAGCCGTTGCGGCGACCAGGTCGCGAACGCCATGATGGACAAGATCAAGGCCCAGCCGAAGGACAAGTCCGGACGCATGGCCCCGATCAACTCGATCTACATGATGGCTCACTCCGGCGCCCGTGGTTCGCAGGCTCAGATGAAGCAGCTCGCCGGCATGCGCGGCCTCATGGCCAAGCCGTCGGGCGAGATCATCGAAACCCCGATCATCTCGAACTTCAAGGAAGGCCTGACCGTCCTTGAATACTTCAACTCGACCCACGGCGCCCGCAAGGGTCTCGCCGACACCGCGCTCAAGACGGCGAACTCGGGCTACCTGACCCGCCGTCTCGTCGACGTGTCGCAGGACTGCGTCGTCGTCGAGCCGGATTGCGGCACCGAGAACAACCTGGAGATGCGCGCCATCGTTCAGGGCGGCGCCACGATCGCTTCGCTCGGCGAGCGAATCCTCGGCCGTACGCCGATCGAGGACGTGGTCGACAGCAAGACCGGCACCCTGATCGCCAAGGAAGGCGAGCTGATCGACGAGAATGGCGCTCGCCTGATCGACGAGCTCGGCATCCAGTCGGTCCACATCCGCTCGCCGCTGGTCTGCGAGAGCGAGACCGGCGTCTGCGCCAAGTGCTACGGTCGTGACCTCGCCCGCGGTACTCCGGTGAACATCGGCGAGGCGGTCGGAGTCATCGCCGCCCAGTCGATCGGCGAGCCGGGCACCCAGCTGACGATGCGGACCTTCCACATCGGCGGCGCGGCCCAGCTCAACGAGACGTCGAGCCTCGAGGCTGCCACGGACGGCACCATCGAGCTTCGCGATCTTCCGGTCATCATCGACCCGCGCGGGCGGCACATCGCCATGGCGCGCAACGGCGAGCTCGCGATCGTGGACATGGACGGCCGCGAGCGGGCGTCGCACCGCATTCCTTACGGTGCGCACCTGATGGTCGAGCACGGCCACATCGCCTCCAAGGGCGACCGCCTGGCCGAGTGGGATCCGTTCATGATGCCGGTCATCACCGAGAAGGGTGGCATCGTGAAGTTCCAGGACCTGATCGAGGGCAAGACTCTCACCGAGCAGACGGACGAGGCCACCGGCATCGCCCAGCGCGTGGTGACCGAGTATCGCGCCACCGGCCGGTCGAAGGAGGATCTGCGTCCGCGCATCACCCTGCTCGACGAGCAGAGCGGCGAGGCTGCCCGCTACATGCTGGCACCAGGCGCGATGCTCTCGGTCGAGGACGGTCAGAAGATCGAGGCCGGCGAGGTTCTCGCCCGTGTCAGCCGCGAGGCCGCCAAGACCCGCGACATCACCGGCGGTCTGCCGCGGGTGGCGGAGCTGTTCGAGGCGCGCAAGCCGAAGGAGAACGCAATCATCGCGAAGGTCTCCGGCCGCATCGCCTTCGGCAAGGACTATAAGGCCAAGCGCAAGATCGCGATCATCCCCGAGGAGGGCGGCGATCCGGTCGAGTATCTGGTGCCGAAGTCCAAGGTCATCGACGTTCAGGAAGGCGACTTCGTGAAGCGCGGCGACAACCTGATCGGCGGCAGCCCGGATCCGCACGACATCCTCGAAGTGCTCGGCGTCAAGGCGCTGGCCGAGTATCTCGTGTCGGAGATTCAGGAGGTCTATCGACTGCAGGGCGTGAAGATCAACGACAAGCACATCGAGGTGATCGTTCGCCAGATGCTGCAGAAGGTTGAGATCACCGACAGCGGCGACAGCACCTTCCTGGTGGGCGAGCAGGTCGACCTTTCGGAAATGCGCGAGGTCAACCAGAAGCTCACCGCGACGAAGAAGCAGCCGGCGCAGGGCAAGCCAGTTCTCCTTGGAATCACCAAGGCGAGCCTTCAGACCCGGTCGTTCATCTCGGCGGCGTCGGTCCAGGAGACCACCAGGGTCCTCACCGAAGCTTCGGTGCAGGGCAAGATCGACACCCTGGACGGCCTCAAGGAGAACGTCATCGTCGGCCGCCTCATCCCGGCGGGTACCGGTGCCGGCATGAACCGCATGCGCATCGCAGCCTCGAGCCGCGACGCCGCACTGCGCGCGACCCAGCGTCGCATGCAGGAGGCCCTCATCGCCGCCAACACGGCGGAAGAGGAGCACAAGGCGGAGCTGGCCCAGGGTCCGGAAGCAGCGATCCAGGCCGATCCGCTCGGCGACGTGGTCCCCTCGGGGCACGGCACCGACGAGGATGCCGGCGAGTATCTGCAGAGCTAAGGCCTAGGCCCAAGCGAGCAACGAAGCGCCCCGCCAGGAAACTGGCGGGGCGTTTTCGTTTGGGCTCAATCCGCGGGTGACAGGTCCGGGCGGGCGCCGGCTTGTTCGTAGAGCAAGCCGAGGTCCATCGCCTGGATGTCGGCGAGCAGCCGGTCGAAGCTGTCGACCACGAAATAGCCCTGCTGGAGGGCGTCGGAGCGGTAGCGGGTGCGCACTACGGTCTCGAGGTCGAACGGCCTTCGGCGCGGCAGCGCGCTATCGAGGCAATAGCCTGCTTCCTCGAAGCTCGAAGCAAGGCCGGCGCCGTAGATCTTAAGCTGTCCGTCCTCGCGAGCGAGGCCGAACTCGACCGTGTACCAGTAGAGGCGCGCCAGCCGGTGGATGTTGCCGGAGGCGAGCGCGTCGAGACCCGCCTCGCCCAGTGCCTGCATGAAGTCCGCGACCGCAGGATTGGCGAGCATCGGCACATGGCCGAACACGTCGTGGAAGACGTCCGGCTCCTCCAAATAATCGAGCTGGTCGGAGCGGCGGATGAAGTTTCCGGCGGGGAAACGCCGCGCCGCGAGATGGGCGAAGAAAATGTCGTCCGGGAGCAGTCCGGGAACCGCGACGACCTGCCAGCCCGTGCGCCCGTTGAGCCGCTCGTTGAGCTCGCCGAGTTCGGGGATCCCGGGGCGCGACAGGCGAAGAATATCGAGCCCCTCTGTGAAGGCGCGGACTACCCGTCCAGCGAGCCGCTCCTGCTGCCGAGCGAACAGCAAGTCCCAGACGCGATGCTCCTCGGCGGTGAACCGCTCCCAATGCTGGGGCAGCGTCCAGTCCTCGGCCGTCCCGGGCGGGCGGACGAGATGCACATGAGGCGGCAGCGGGGAGCTTTCGGCCGGCGGCGCTTCGAATTCGGTGAACATCGGGTCTTCCTTTCGCGCAAAGAAAAACCCCGCCCGGAGGTCCGGACGGGGTCGGTGAAAACAGGTCTGTTAGAGACGCGTCAGCCCGGTCCCGCCCGTGCGGTGCCGTAAGCATAATAGAGGACGGCCGCGGCGACGCGCGGCTGAGAGGCTGATGCCTGGCGGGACAGGTTGGACGCCATTGCCCTCAAGGATGCGGGTCCGGGGCTGACCTGTCAATGAACGGGTTACTCGATCTCTTCCCTAGTCGTGTTCGTCGGTGTCGCCTTCTCGCCGGGCTCGACCGCGCGCCGAGTGGTGCGGGCGCGTCGCTCGAGCCACCAGGTCTGCTGCCATCCACGCTCCTCGGCGACCGGATTGCCCTGCGCGTCGCGAGCTGGGGTCCAGCGAAACCGCTGCTCGATGAGCCGGCAGGTGGTCTGGTCGAGCGCCGTGCTGCCGCTGCTTCGCGTGACCCGGCAATTGCTGACCCGGCCGTCGGTCCCGACGGTGAATCGAGTCTCCACCCGGCCTTCCGCGCGGGTCTCCAGCGCGGCGCGGGGATAATCACCGCGGACGATCTGGCCGGAGACGTACTGAGCCCTGCTACCGCCTCCGCCGCCGCCGCCGGAACCAGATCCGCCCGCACCGGCGCCCGACCCTTCGCCGCCCGCGCCCGAGCCGGTGCCGGCGTCGGCGC
>JAEZHP010000128.1 GCA_023416515.1 Pseudomonadota bacterium
CGCCGCCGACGGAGCCGAGGACGCCCAGGTCACCATCGTTGGCGAGAATCTGATCGAAGTCGCGATCGCGGGCGATCGTTTCCGGCTCCCAGCGCGCGTCGGCAGCGTTACGCAGCAGTGAACCACCTCATCCTGACCGCCGAAGAGATGCGCTCCGCGGAGGCCGCCGCGATCGCCGCCGGAACGCCTGCCTACGTCTTGATGGAGCGCGCCGGGGCGGGTGCCGCCGAGGCGATCTGGCGTGTCGCCGGACCGATGCCGGCCTTGGTTCTGTGCGGGCCGGGCAACAATGGCGGCGACGGCTATGTGATCGCGCGGCTGCTCCGGGAGCGTGGCCTCGACGTCGCGGTCGCTTCGCTCGCGGAGCCGAACAGCGACGATGCCCGAACTGCCCGCGAGGCATGGGGCGGGCCGGTGGTTGGGCTGGGCGATGCGACGCCGGCGCCGCTGCTGATCGACGCCTTGTTCGGGACCGGGCTATCGCGCGGCCTCGACCCGGCGGTGCACGAGGCGCTGGAGCAGCTTGCGGCGGGAGCGCGGATGCGGGTCGCGGTCGACCTTCCGAGCGGCGTCGCGACCGACGATGGCGCGGTCCTGTCGCCGGTGCCGGATTACGACCTCACCGTGACGTTCGGAGCGCTCAAGCCCTCGCACCTGTTGCAGCCGGCAGCGCGCCACATCGGGCGGATCGTGGTCTGCGACATCGGCACCGAGGCGAATAGCCGGCTGATCGAGATCGCTCGGCCGCGGCTTCGCCGGCCGGGACCGGACGACCACAAATATACGCGCGGGCTGGTGACGATCATCGCGGGAGCGATGCCGGGCGCGTCGATGCTTGCCGCGATGGCCGCGGCCCGGGCAGGCGCGGGCGCGGTCCGGCTGCAGGCGGAGTCGGTCGTGCTCGGAGTGCCCGCGGCAATCGTCCAGAATGGCGAAGGACCCCTCGACAGGCTCGATGATCCGCGCATTGGCGCTCTCCTCGCCGGCTGCGGGCTGCCAGCGGACAAGGGCGGACGGAAGCTCCTCGAAGCGGCGCTCGGCACCGGCAGGCCGCTGGTGCTCGATGCCGGCGCCCTGCAGTTGCTTGCGGAGGAGGGGCTGGAGAGGCTCTCCGACCAGCCGCATTTGCCGATCCTGACGCCGCATGACGGCGAGTTCGCCAAGTTGTTCGGCGAGGGCGAGGGGAGCAAGGTCGAGCGCGCCCGAGCGGCTGCCGCCTCGTGCAAGGCGGTCGTCGTCCACAAGGGCCCGGACACGGTCATCGCCCATCCCGACGGACGTGCGGCGATCTGCCGCGACATGTCGAACTGGCTGGCGAGCGGAGGCACGGGAGACGTGCTTGCGGGGATCATCGCGGCGATGCGCGCAGCCGGGCTTCCGGCGTTCGAGGCTGCCCAGGCGGGCACCTGGCTTCATGGCCGTGCCGCCCAATTGGCCGGACCGGGCTTCATCGCCGACGATCTGGTGGCGCAGGTTGGTCACGCCTTCGCCGAATGCGTTTGAGCTGCCGATGAGCGAACAGATCATCCGCCTCGCGGCGCGGGGCGACGGAGTGACGGAGAGCGGTCGGTTCGTTCCGCTCGCAGCCCCCGGCGATAGCGTGAACGAGGCGGGGGCGGTCGCGCCTGGGCCCCATCATGCGGTGCCGCCGTGCCGCCACTTCCCGCAATGCGGCGGGTGCCAGCTCCAGCATGTCGACGACGAGGCCTATGCGGCCTTCGCGAAGGACCGCGTGGTCTCCGCGCTTGCGGCTCAGGGTCTCTCGGCCGAGGTCCGGACGACCCACATTTCGCCTCCGAACAGCCGGCGCCGCGCCGAGCTCAAGGTCGAGCGGCGCGGGGATACGGTGCTTCTCGGCTTCCACCAGGAGGGCACGCACCGGATCATCGACATGCGCGAATGTCATATCCTTCGGCCGGAGCTGTTCACCTTGGTGGCACCGCTGCGCGGGCTTCTTCGCCGGCTGCTCGGTCCGCGGTCGAGCGGCGGGGTGAGGCTCGCTCTGGCCGACCGCGGCGCGGACGTGCTTGTCGAGGGGGGAAGTGCCGACAGCCTCGAGGCGGCGGAAGCGATCACTGCGTTCGCGCAGGAGCACGGCCTCGCGCGGCTAAGCCTCGATGACGGCTATGGACCGCAGACCTTGTGGGAGCCCGACCCGGTCACCGTCACCTTGGGCGGAGTCGCGGTGCCGTTGCCGCACGGCGCCTTCCTCCAGGCGACCGAGGACGGCGAGGCGTCGCTGGTCAAAGGGGTGCGAGAGGCGGTCGGGGACGCCGCCATCGTCGCCGACCTGTTTGCAGGCCTCGGCACCTTCGCTCTGGCAATGGCGGGCCGGGTCTATGCGGCCGAGGGCGCGCGCGACGCCGCGGCCTCACTGAAGGCCGCCGCGAACCGCGCCCAGCGCCAGGTGTTCGTCGATCATCGCGACCTGTTCCGGCGGCCGCTGACGACGGCCGAGCTCGACCGCTTCGACGCGATCGTCCTCGATCCGCCCCGCGCGGGAGCCAAGGAGCAGGTCGAGCAGCTCGCAGCCTCGAAGGTCGCTCGATTGGCCTATGCGAGCTGCAACCCGGCGACCTTCGCGCGCGATGCCAAGGCGCTAGCGGACGGGGGCTACCGGCTCGACTGGGTTCGACCGGTCGGACAGTTCCGCTGGTCGACCCATGTTGAGCTTGTGGGGGCGTTCAGCCGCTAATCGCTCGAGGCGAGTTGGGCGTGCTCGTCGGGCGGCATCGTCCGGCCGATCGCAAGCGCCTGCTCGGCGGAAGCGAAGCTGGCGTCGACGACATGGACCCGAGTGCCGATGCCGGTGGCACCGAACAGATGGCGAGCGAATGCCATCGGCAGGCGAACGCAGCCGTGGGAGGCCGGAGTGCCCGGGATCTGGCCGGCGTGGAGAGCAATCCCGTCCCAGGTCAGCCGCTGCATGAAGGGCATGGGCGCGTTGTCGTAGATGTTGGAGAAGTGGGACTGGCGCTTCTGCAGGATCGTGAAGGTGCCGGTCGGCGTGTCGTGCCCGGGCTTGCCCGTCGACACCGTGGAGGCGCCGATCAGCTGGCCGCCGCGATAAACATAGGCGAGCTGCATCGGGATCGATACGACGATCTCGATCTCCCCGTCCGGAGCAGCCGCTGGATTCCAGACATACTCGCCGGGATCAAGCGAAGAAGACCTTTGCTCGATTCGGCTTGAGTCGGAAGCATAAGCGGAAGAAATCGGCGCGGCGGCAAGCAACAGCGCAATACCGGTCCCGCGCGCAAGGCGGTAAGCCGTACGCAACATTGTCGTTTATCCTGTCTTTCGAGGACGGACTCAAGCGAGTGGCTGCGACTTCGCGCCGTGCTCTTGCCCTTCCTCCATTTTGACCGATAAACGCACTTGACAGAAGTTTGTGCCGTGCCGCTTCGACTGATCTTGCGAGTCGGGTGGGCTCAGATGCGGCAGCGACGCCCTCGCCCGACGGGATCGGCATTGTTGCCGCGGTCACTATCGCTGCAGCCCCGGCGGCCGCTCCCGCCGCCGATTGGATCGGCGCTGCGGCCGGTGTCGCTGTCGGTGACACCGCCGCGTCCGGTTCCGCGACCGATCGGGTCCGCATAGCGGCCGGTGTCGCTGTCGGTGACGCTGCCGCGTCCTCGTCCGGTGCCGCGTCCTTGTCCGATCGGGTCGGAGTTTCGTCCGCTATCGCGGTCGGTGACTCCGCCTCGGCGCCCGCCATTGGCGGGATCCGCGTATCGGCCGGAGTCGCTGTCGGAGACGCCGGTATAGCGCCCGCGACCGTCGCCGGCCGGATCGGAAGGGTCGCGGTCGCTCACTCCGCTGCGGCCTCGCCCGCCGCGGCCCTGGCCGACCGGATCGGAAGGGTCGCCGTCCGTGAGTCCATTCTGGTTGCGCCCGCCTCGGCCGTTGCCCGACGGGTCGCTGGGATCATTGTCGGTGAAGCCGGTCCGGCCTCCGCTGCCGCGTCCCTGACCGACCGGATCGGAAGGATCGTTGTCCGTGGCACTGCCGCGGCCGCGCCCGGACGGATCGTAGGGGTCCGAGTCGCTGACCTGCGCAGCGCGTGCCGAGCCGGCTGCGAGGGCCGCGGCGCCGGCGCCGGCGACGGTAGCGAGAAACGATCGACGGCTGACCTTGCGACGTGGCTTCATCTGCGCGACTCCTGCAACCAAACGGGAGCGTAACGAAGCGCGCGAAAAGCGCAAATGAACGAGGCTGACAGCAAATGTACAGGAATGGACCGACGCTGGAGACCGATAGGCTGCTGCTCCGCCCGACCAGGGCGGAGGACCTCGACGGGTGGGCCGAGCTCATGGCAGACCCCGACACCGCCCGCTTCATCGGCGGAGTTCAGCCGCGCGCCGCCTGCTGGCGGGGCATGATGACGATGGCCGGCTCCTGGGCATGCCATGGCTTCGCGATGTTCTCGGTGATCGAGAAGGACAGCGGCCGTTGGATCGGACGGATCGGACCGTGGCAGCCGGAAGGCTGGCCGGGCACCGAAGTCGGTTGGGGGCTGGTCAAGTCGGCCAGCGGCAAGGGCTATGCCTTCGAGGCGGCGAGAGCCGCCATCGACTGGGCGTTCGATCATCTCGGCTGGAGCGAGGTCATCCATTGCATCGACCTCGACAACAAGCCGTCGATCAAGCTCGCCGAGCGCCTCGGCTCGGTCCACCGCGGCCCGGGCAAGCTGCCAGCGCCGTTCGAACATTATCCGATCGAAATCTGGGCCCAGACCAAAGAGGATTGGCGCGCCCGTTCCGGCTGAAGGCGCCGCCAAACAAAAACCCCCGCCGGTGAAGGCGGGGGTTTCTGGTCTTAGTCGAACAGCTTGCCGTAGCGCTTGACCTCGCGGTCGCGCCAATGGCCGCGATGATAGGCGTCGCTGGCGAGGAGCGGGAGGACCGTGGTCGCCTCGGCGAACACCATCTGCTCCATCGCGGTCGACACCTTGCCCCAGCTCGCCGCCTCCTGAAGGGTCGAGGACGAGCAGGCGCCGTCGCGCACGTCGGCGACGGTGATCTGCACCGCATATTTATGAACCTCGACATCGTCGTGGCCGAGGATCTCGGCGCACACGCCGGTGTGCTGGATGAAGTTCTTGGGAACGCCGCCGCCGATCATCAGGAGGCCGGTGGTGCCCGCCTTGATCTTGATGTCGGTGAGCTCGCGAAAGTCGGCGATCGAGTCGATCGTCAGATAGGGCTTGCCCGCCTTCATCGCATCGACCTGGTGCTTGACTAGGCCGAAGCCGGCCGAGCTGTCCGTGAACGCCGGGCAGAAGATCGGCACGTCATGCTCGTAGGCGAGCTTGACCAGGCTGTTCTCCTTCTTCCCGTGAGTCATGAGATACTTGCCCATCTCGCGGATGAAGGCGCGCGAGGAATAGGCTTTGGGCTCAAGCGTCTCGGCGATCTCGAAGATCGTGTGGTCGACGTTCTGGAGAGCCACCTCGTCGATGTACGTATCGTAGATGCGGTCGATGTAGAGCGAGCGTAGCGTGTCGTCGTCGGGGATCTCGTTGGCCTGGAAATGCTTGTGGCCGAGCGCCTCGAAGAAATCCATGTCGACGATGGTCGCGCCGGTGGCGACGATCATGTCGACCATGTTGTTGCGCACCAGCTCGGCATAGAGGTCCATGCAGCCGCCGGCCGAGGTCGAGCCGGCGACGACGAGCGCGATCGAGCACTCCTTATCGGCGAGCATCATGTTGTAGATCTCGGTCGCACGACCGGTGTCGCGCGAGGAGAAGCTCATCTTCTTCATCGCGTCGACGATGGGGCGCGCGTCGAAGCTCTTGATGTCGATATGCTCGACCTGGTTGGCGAGCAGCTCGGCCTTGCGCTTGTCGTTGATCAGGGTGTCGGTCATCGTTGTGTCACTTCCACTATGAACCGCCGTCGTTCATGGGGACGCGGAAACCCGTTCAAGTCCCCGAGCGTGGCTCGGAGAGGGGCCAGGCCAAGCCTGGCAAAGTGCTTCCTCCCCCAGCATGGCGGGGGAGGAATGGCAACTGCCCGCGGTCGCTGCCTACAGCTTGACGACGTTGGACGGGACGGCCTGTTCCTCCGGCGCGCCGTACAGCGTCGCCATCGGCTCGTCCGTCACCTCGACGGTCAGGCCCGCACCGAAACCGTTGAACCGGGTCCGCATCGCGGTGCCGTAGGCGCCGAGCATGCCGATCTCGATATAGTCGCCCGCATCGACGTCGGCCGGGAGCATGAACGGCCCCGCCATATGGTCGAGATCGTCGCAGGTCGGCCCGTAGAAGCTGAACGCCATGTCCTTGGTCGTCGACGTCTTCGCGCGAACCAGTTCGACCGGGAAACGCCAGCCGACATGAGCCGCATCGAACAGGGCGCCATAGGCTCCCTCGTTGATGTAGAGCTGGTCGCCGCGGCGCTTCTCGACGCGCACGAGGACGCTCGCATATTCGGCACACAGCGCGCGGCCGGGCTCGCACCACAGCTCCGCCGAGTAGGAGATCGGCAGGTCCTCGAACGAGCGGACGATCACCTCGAAATAGGCTTCGAGAGGCGGGGGCTCCATGCCCGGATACCAGGACGGGAAGCCGCCGCCGACATCGACGATGTCCACGGTCACCGCAGCACCGACGATGGCTGCGCGAACGCGCTCCATCGCTTCGCCATAGGCGGCCGGGGTCATCGCCTGGCTTCCGACATGGAAGCAGATGCCGAGCGCGTCCGCCGCCTGGCGGGTTGCGATCAGCAGCTCCTTCATCTCGTCGGGAGCCGCCCCGAACTTGGAGGCAAGACTGAGCTTGGAGTGATCCGAGCTGACCCGGATCCGGACGCACAGGTTGAGGTCGGTCGCGCCGCGGGTGGCGCGGACGATCTTCTCGAGCTCCTCCATCGTGTCGAGGGAGAAGGTGCGGACATTATGCTCGAAATACGCCTCGGCGATGGCCTCCTCGGCCTTCACCGGGTGCATGAAGCACAGAGTCGCTTCCGGAAGCGTAGTCGCGACCAGCTGCACCTCGGCGAGCGAGGCGACGTCGTAATGCGTGATTCCGCTGTCCCACAGCACCTGAAGCAAGGCCGGGTCCGGATTCGCCTTCACCGCATACATCGACCGGCCCGGAAACTTCTCGGCAAAGAAGCGGGCGGCACGGGCAGCGGCGTGCGGACGAATGAGCGTGACCGGTGCATCCGGTCGAAGGGCGGTAGCTAGCCCCAGCGCGCTATGGTGCGTGTGCAATTCAAGGGACCTCCAAAACGGTAGCGGCGAAAAATGCAGCCTTGCGGTTATTGGAAGTCCCCTTGGGGCTGCGGCGCGGCATATATGAGGGGGGTCCCCCCATGTAAAGTCCCGCAGCGGCGAGATTCAGCCTGCGCGCGGCGTAGCGCCGGATGCCGCCGCTAAGTTGTTGGTTCTATAGGACGAAGTGCGGTTCGCAAGGTGCGGCGTTCGGGACACGGCCCGGGCTGAGTATGCACCGGATTGCTTCCCCGTGCCGCTCCCCGCATTGACCGCGGATGACGAGTCGAAATGAACCAAGCCGCGACGGGGTCGAATCGGCCGCGCGCCGTATCGCCGGATCGATCACCCGGACGCCGCTGCTTCCCTTGGAATGGCGGGGCCGGCGGCTGTGGGCAAAGGCCGAATGCCTCCAGCAGGGCGGCGCATTCAAGCTGCGCGGGGCCACGAATCGACTGCTCCAGCTCGATGACGACGAGAAGAAGCGCGGAGTGGTCGCTTTCTCTTCAGGCAATCATGCCCGCGGAGTGGCGATCGCCGCGCGCCGGCTGAGCATCGCCGCGACCATCGTGATGCCGTCCGACGCCCCCGCCGTGAAGCGCGACGCGACGGCGGCCGAAGGGGCCGAGATCATCCTCTACGACCGCCTCCGCGAGGACCGGATCGCGATCGCCGCTCGAATCTCCGAGCAGACCGGAGCCATCGTCGTTCCGTCGTTCGACGACATCGACATCATCGAAGGGCAGGGGACCGTCGGGGTCGAGATAAGGGACCAGCTCGGTGCCGAGCCGCCGCTTGTCGCGGTTCCGTGCGGCGGCGGCGGCCTTTCGTCGGGAATCGCCCTGGCATTGCCGGACTCGACGATCGTGCCCGTGGAGCCGGCGGGCTGGGACGACATGGCCCGATCGCTCAAGCTCGGCGAGATCGTTCCCGTCGCGGAGGGTGCGCCGGCGACGAAGCTGGACGCGCTTCAGACGCCGGTTGTTTCTCCTTACACGTTCGGAGTCCTCCATGCCCGCGGAGCGCGCGGCCTGTCGGTTACCGACGACGAGGCCTTCGCGGCGATGCGCTTCGCTTTCGATCAGCTGCGCCTGGTGGTCGAGCCGGGAGGCGCGGCGGCGCTTGCTGCCCTGCTCGCCGACAAGTTTGGCGACGTGCCGGAGGGCAGCGTCCTGGTCCTGTCCGGCGGAAACGTCGATCCGGGGCTTTACGCCTCGGTGCTGAATGGAGCGGCGTAGGCCCGCGGCATCGTCGCCTCGACCATCGCAGTGAGGCTCGAGAGCTGGCGGGCAAGCTCGCGCAGCTCGGCAGCCTTCACTTCGGCATCGACCCCGGGGTCGGCCGAAGCGGCGGTGTCGATCATCCGGGTCAATGAGGGGAGGACCGAGCCTTCGATGGCCTCGAAGGCGGCGTCGACGGCGATCTGCCGGAAATCCTGATGAATCATGTCCCGCCCCCTGATGCTGCGGTAGAAGGAGAGGCTAGGCTTGGAGGGTTAAGCCGCCGTAAAGAGCGCGGATGACCGGTGCCTCTTCCTTGATCATGTCGCTGCTGATGCTCGTCGGCTTCGCCCTTGCCGCGGCCGGCGCCTACCTGATCGCCAAGCGCAAGGACCGGCGGCGCGGGGTGCTGATGCTGATCGCCGCTCTCGTCATGTGGGGCAATGTCGCGATTCTGACGCTGTAGGCCCGCTCAGCGGGCGTCGCGGTCGCGATCGGTATCGAGGAAGCGCATCCGCATCGGTCGGGATTCCTCGCGGCGGCGGCGGCGGGCCCGCACGGCGACCACGACGGCGGCGATCAGCAGCAGGGCGACTATTATGAGCGCCTCGATCAACCGGGATTCCCTGAGGCCTTCCATTCAACCGCACTCCCGAGGGCGCCAACCCGCACCAACAACCGAAGGATAGGCGAGCTTGCTGCAATGCGGAAATGCCAAGGTGCTAACGTAAGATAGGGCCCGACCTATGTGGGCGATTGCGGGCGCGGCACCGGAATGTCGAAGTGGAGCACCTCCTCCCGCGCGCCGAGGGACTCGTAGAGAGCAATCGCCGGTTCGTCGCCATGGTCGGCCTGGACGAAGATCACCCAGGCGCCGCGCGCGGCGGCGATTTCCTGAAGGCGAGCGATAAGCGCGGTTGCGATCCCGCGGCGGCGATGACTCTCGGCTACCGCGAGGTCGTAGATGTAGACCTCCGACCGCTCCTGTTCGAACTTGTCGAGGACATAAGCAGCAAGGCCCCCGACCACCGTTTCGCCGTCGAATGCGGCAATGGCGATGAAGCTGTCGCGAGCGAGAAGGCGTTCGGCGTAGGCCGCCCCCGGACGGCGGGTCGAATAGCTTTCAGGGTCGCCGAACGCCTCGGCGAAGAGGTCGAGGAGCTTGTCGAAGGCGACGAGGTCGGAGGAGGTGAGGGGGCGGATGTCGTGATCTGGACTCACTCGGCTTTTCCCTTTGGCCGCGAATGACGATGAAGCGGTCAGCCCCTTCGCGCGGCCCACTCGAGCTCGATCCTGGTCCCGGCCGAGCCGTCGATGCTGAGCTGGGCTCGAAGCTGCCGCGACAGGTTTTTCAGAAGCCGCATTCCGAGGCTGCCTTCCCGAGTCGGTTCGGTGAAGCCGCGGCCGTCGTCAAGGATCTTGAGCGTGCAGAGGCTCCCGCCGGTCTTCAGTTCGACGATCACCTCGCCCTGTTGGTCCGGCGCGAAGGCGTGCTTCAGGGCGTTGGTGATGGCTTCGTTGACGATCAGGCCGACCGCAACGGCGTCGCTCACTCCGAGAGGCAGCGCATCGCAGGCCGTCTTGATCCGGACCCGGCGGGCCCCCGGACTTGTGTCGCGAAGCGCCTGAGCGAGGCGGGGAATGAGGTGGGCGACGTCGATCGCCCGGACGTCGGCCTCGGGCGCGAGCAGGCATTCATAGACGCTCGCGAGGACCATCAGACGGCCCTGGGCCTCGCGAAGGGCGGAGCGCGCCTCCTCTGATTCAGCCCCTTTCTCCTGGAGCTGGAGCAGCGAGGCGGTCATCTGGATCATGTTCTTGACCCGATGCCGGACCTCCTGGACCAGGATTTCCCGATCCTTCACCGCATCCTCGAGCTGCACCAGGATACCCGCCTTGCGGCGAAGCTTGATCGCAAGGACGAGATGGGCGGCAAGCTTCTCCATGATGCGCGCATCGGTGGCGTCGAAAGTCGCGTCGCTGCCGTGGCTGGTCACCCACAAGGTGCCGAGTGGCCGCTTGCCGGTGTCATAGAGGGGGACGACCAGGCCTTCGAGGATCTCCGGCTCGGCCTGGTTGAAATAAGTGAAGACCCGGCCGGGGCGGTGGACCAGAATCGTATGGTGGCAGTCGAGACAAAGGCCGCACGGGCTGAAATCCCGCGCGGTCCCGCCCCCGACCTGATCGGCCAGAGCTCCGCTCATCGCGGTCCATTTGAATGACTTTTCCCCGTCGGCCGATACGACCAGCTCGCTCAGCCCCGCCGATCCGGCCGAGGGGCAAAGCTCCACGGCAAGTTCGAGAAAGCGGTCGATCGCCTGCTGAGGGTCGATCGTCATCAGCGCGGTCAACTCGCGATGTGCCGCCAGCTCAGCCTCGAGAGCGGGAGCGCGGGCAGGGCGGGCATAGAGGCTGGGAGTGATCAGGACGTCTTCCGGCTTCAGGGCTAGCGTCGTCTTCATCATCCCTCGCTGCCGGGCGGAAGCAGAGAAGGTCCGCTTCACGTCGCGCTGGAGTATTCCCGGCTCGCGGGACGCTAACATGACGGGTCGGGGAGAAGCTTGATCCGGATCAACTTCGCCCGGAAATCGCCTTGGCGCGCCAGGCCCAGCCTTCGACGCGGTAGCAACCTACCTCGACGCCCGTGGCACATGAGCGCGAGTCCTAGACGGCTTTACGCCTCGGGACGTGCTTGGAAATGATAGCGCCAACCCTCGTCGCGAAGGCCTCCATCACCTCGACGACGGTCGGGGCGCTCAGTACGCGCGGCTCCGGGTCGATCGCGCATAAGGTGCCGTAGAAGCTGCCGTCGGCGAGCATGATCGGGATCGAGACGTAGCTCTGGAAGCCATATTGTTTGGGGACCGGGTGCCGGCTCCATTCCGGGTCGGCGTCGACATTGTCGATGATGACGGCTCGGCCGCACTGGCGGATCTCGTCGCAGATGGTCTCCTGAACCTTGAGCTCGCCGCCGGGGCGAAGGCCGAAGCCGATATGATCCTCCAGCTGGCAGGCGATCCAGCGTTCCGCGGTGACCCGGGCGACCGCCGCGAAGCCCATCTTGGTGATGTAGCAGACCTCCCTTAGGAGCTGCCTGATCTCCTCGTTGTCGCCGTGCTCGATCGCCTCGGCGGTCAGCGGATCCTGTTTGAGGGCAATGTCATCCACCGGGCGAGTCTACAGGGATATCGGGGCGGCGCAATTGGGGCCCGGAGGCGGCTGCGCCGCCTGCGCGAGCTTCGCCCGCGCCCCCACCCCTTGATCCCCTCCCCTGAAGGGGAGGGGTTGATGTTAGACGAGTTCCACGGCCATCGCCGTCGCTTCGCCGCCGCCGATGCAGAGGGTGGCGAGGCCGCGTTTGCCGCCGGTGGTCTCCAGGGCGGAGATGAGGGTGCACAGGATGCGGGCGCCGCTGGCGCCGATCGGGTGGCCGAGAGCGGTGGCGCCGCCGTGGATGTTGAGCTTGTCGCGGGGGATGCCGAGGTCGCGCATGGCGATCATGGCGACGCAGGCGAAGGCCTCGTTGACCTCGTAGAGATCGACGTCGTCGACGCTCCAGCCGGCGCGGTCGAGGGCCTTGCGGACGGCGGGGACTGGGGCGGTGGTGAACTGGCTCGGCTCGGCGGCGTGGGCGGCGTGGGCGACGATCCGGGCGACCGGCTTGACGCCGAGGCGCTCGGCGACGCTAGCGCGGGTGATGACCAGGGCCGCGGCGCCGTCGGAGATGCTGCTCGCGTTGGCGGCGGTGATGGTGCCGTCCTTGGCGAAGGCGGGCTTCAATTGCGGGATCTTTTCCGGGTTCGCCTTGCCGGGCTGCTCGTCGCGGTCGACGCTGACCTCGCCCTTGCGGCTGGTGACGGTGACCGAGACCACCTCGCGGTCGAAGGCGCCCGAGGTGATGGCGGCGTTGGCGCGGCGCAGGGATTCGATCGCGTAATCGTCCTGGGCGGGGCGGGTAAACTGATATTCGCGGGCCGAGTCCTCGGCGAAGGTGCCCATGGCGCGGCCGCTGTCATAGGCGTCCTCGAGTCCGTCGAGCATCATATGGTCGTAGACCGTGTCGTGGCCGATGCGGGCGCCGGAGCGGTGCTTCTTCATGAGATAGGGAGCGTTGGACATCGACTCCATGCCGCCGGCGACGATGAGGTCGGCGCTTCCGGCGGCGATCATGTCGTGGGCGAACATGGCGGCCTGCATGCCCGAGCCGCAGACCTTGTTGATGGTGGTCGCCTCGACCGACTTGGGGAGGCCGGCGCCGAGCGCGGCCTGGCGGGCAGGGGCCTGGCCGAGGCCGGCGGGGAGGACGCAGCCCATGAAAATCTTGTCGACCTGGTCGCCCTGGATGCCGGCGCGCTCGATCGCGCCCTTGACCGCGGCGGAGCCGAGCTCGGTGGCGGAGAGGCCGGCGAGGCTGCCCTGGAAGGAGCCCATTGGGGTGCGGGCGTAGGAGAGGATGACGATGGGGTCGCTGTTCGTGTTCGGGGCGGGGGCGGTGGCCATGGGCATGTCCTTCTTGTCCTCCCCGGAGCGGGGAGGTGGCAGCGCGAAGCGCTGACGGAGGGGG
>JAEZHP010000043.1 GCA_023416515.1 Pseudomonadota bacterium
AAACATGAAGAAGTCGGGGTTGCCCTCGGCGGCGGCATGGTCCAGAATGGCCGGCACAAAGGCTTCCCACAGTTCGTCGTTGGCATGCTTGACGGTATCCACGCGGAAGCCGTCCACGCCAAAGACGCTGATGATGTTCTTGTGGATGTCGATCATGCCCTGCACAACCACCGGATGCTCGGTAAACAGGTCATCCAGCCCGACGAAGTCGCCGTACAGCGAGCTCTCACCCGCGAAGGTGCTGTCGCCGCGGTTGTGATAGTAGATCGGGTCGTTCAACCAGCCCGGGTTCTTGACGTTGGCATCCGCCGGGTTCACCACCGGCGTGTAAGGGAAGCTGATGTCCGGGTCGAGCGCGGGGAAGTTGGCGGTTCCAGCATATTCGCGGTCGTCAAACACATCGCCGTTCGCGTCGCGGTAGGGATAGTCGGTCTTGTTGCGGTAGGTGAACTGGCCTTCCTCATACGAGATAATATCCGCGGTGTGGTTGAGGATAATATCGAAGAAGACCTTCATGCCCCGGGCATGCGCCGCGTCGATCAGGTCGATCATCTCCTGGTTGGTGCCAAAGTGCGGGTCGATCTGGGTGTAATCGGTCTGCCAGTAGCCGTGGTAGCCCGCGGATGACCCTAGCACGGTGCCGTCGCCCTGCACCCAGCGGTTGGTAAACGGCGGGGTGATCCACAGGGCGCTGACGTTCATCGCTTCCAGATAATCAAGCTTCGCCATCAGGCCGGCCGCGTCACCGCCGTGGTAGTAGCCCTTGTCGGTAGGCAGGTAGCCGTGCACCAGCGGATCGCCGCTGGCGCTGCCGCCCGTGTCGTTGGACGGGTCGCCGTTGGCAAAGCGGTCGGTCATGACGAAGTAGAAGACCTCATCGCCGGCTGCCGTGCGGACCGGGTCGCGCACCTGGGCAGCATCCGCCGGGTCAATCTCACCGCCGCCTTGCGCGGTGATGGTCAGCACGTGCGAGACGCTGTCGTAGCTAAAGGTGACCGTTTGACCGCTGGCGACCGTGAAGGGGATATCGGGGCCGTTCTGCACGCCGCCCTGGCCGTAGTTCACGTCCCAGGTTTCGTTGAGCGCGACCTTGGCGAAATAGTCGCCGGCGGGGATGCCGCCGGTGCTGAAGGCATAGGTTCCGTCGCCGTCAGGGTCTTGCAGCCATGTGCGCAGGCAGTCGGTGTTCCAATCGCCGGGGCAGCCGAGTTCGTCCTGGAAGCTGCCCGGCACGGTGGCGATCACCGAAGTCTGGCTGCTGGTGATCCAGTGGGTTTCGTGGTCGTAATAGAACTTCACCGCAGTATCAGCGGCGAGGTTGAGCGGGATATCCGCCCCGTTGCGCTGCGCATTCGCGCCGTAGTTTTCATCCCAACTGCCGTTGAGCGCGGCCTTGTAGAAGTAGTCACCGGCCGGCACGTTGAAGGTGCCCTGCCAGACGCCGTCAACGGCGTCAAAGGTCAGGCCGGTTCCGGCGCATTCCGGCTGCCAATCGCCCGGACAGCCCAATTCGCTCTGCAAGCTGCCCACGACCACCACCTGGGTCGGGTCGGGCGTATCGGAGGCAAGTACAGTCGTGGGGCTGGCGAAGCCGACCAGCGAGCCGGCCAGAAGCGCAATTAGCCCAATCCAGGAAAATACACGGTGGAAGGTTCGATCCATGGTTTCTCTCCCATTATCCCAAGAATCTAAATGCGGTTTTTTGCAAATGTTTCCGGCCAGCCGCGCGCCGGGTGGCGAAAACGCCGCCAGAGCGCGGTTGGTCGACCTGCTGCGTGCATGCCTGTAAGGTGTGATATTTTATTGAAAACCGGTAAATAGACAGTCTCATCCCCCTGCAAACTGTTTGGCGCGAATCCAAACATACCGGGATAGAGAAAATATAGCACAGGTTGATTATCAAAGTCAACAATAGACAAAAAGAAAACGCAACCGCGCAGAAGATGCAACCGCAAAGGCGCAAAGGCGCGAAGTTAAGAGAAGAAATTTATATTAAAGTGATAACCGCAAAGGCGGCACAGGAAGTGCCTGCGCTAAGAAACGCAATGGGAAAAAATGATATTAAACAATAGCCAAAACCAATCCTATCTTACATTCCATTTCCGACATATTAATTTGAGCCTGTAGAAGCATCGGTTACTCATCAAAATTGCTCTCGACCAGGCTGGTCAAAGCATGCAACGCGACCTGCTCATCACTACCATTCGCCGATATGGTGATTGTTGCATCTTTTGTAACTCCCAAGCTAAGTAATGCTAATAGGCTCTTGGCATTAACGGTTTCCCCCCCGTAAGATACAGTGATTTGGGATTGGTGTTTCTGTGCAACTCGCACGAACAATGTAGCTGGGCGAGCATGAAGGCCAACCTGATTTCGAACGGTAATTTGGGTGGATTCCATTTCTACTCTCCAGAGGAATATGTTTATCGTTATTTTGCCCAATTTTCGAATATTGTTTTATGCAGGTTGATCATAGAAGGCATAAAATTAACCTTCTAAGCACGCAGATCAAAAACGCATAACGAAATATTCGGATGGTTGGGTTAACCGGAATAACGAATTAATGCTTCACGAAATACCTGTACTCACTACCTACGTAATAGCAAATGTTATGTTCCGCAAAAAGCCTATCGGTGCTGTGGCTGATTTTGACACTTTTTAGTACAGGATCCGAGGTGGATATTCGGAGCTTTTCAGCAACTTCCGGCGGCGGCAACATAGCTTCAAAATACTCTTTGGCAGAGGTGAAGAAGATGCCAAAAGTTTCCAGATATTTGTAAAACGACGTGTAATAGTCTTCCGGCGACGTAGAAAAATTATGCGTGAACGGGAAGGTATTTATTGAATAGCCAACGATTACTCCACCTTCAATCGCTCGAACACGTTTCAACTGGATTATCTTATACCCCAGCGGTATATTAAGAATCCGAGCCATAACATTGTCGGCTTGGGTTTCATTAAGTTCTACCTCGATCGTAATAGCCTTTTTTCCTTGTTCCTGCATTTCATTTGTAAAGCTTTTCAGACGAGGCTTTTCTGTCTGGTTTTCTTGCCAGTCAGTGACAAAAGTCCCTTTGCCGCTTTGCCTCACCAAATAACCCGCATTCTCCAACTCGTTAATCGCTTTACGAATTGTTATGCGGCTGACTTGATATGTTTTGCATAGTTCTTCCTCAATCGGAATTTGATCACCCTGTTTCCAATGACCAAAGAGGATTTTGTACCTTAGATCTTCCTCAACCTCACGGTACTTCGGTAAAGATTTTCTCGTGTTTTGGGTCTGCATAGTGATCCGATTAACGAACTCCATGTGGATTTCCATCAACCCAACAGACTGTCCAGAATTTGTTGTTTTGAATTGGATTCTATAATTATCTTCTTAATTTCTTCATCAAGCAATTTTTTGGCTACGGTGGATAGGATTTTAAGATGCAGATTGTCCACGTTGTCTTCAGGAACAGCAATTCCAAAAATGAACCGAGCTTCTTCCTCGTCATTCCATCGAACTGGCGAAGCCAAGCGCAAGTAAACCAGTGAAGATTTAGAAACACCCGCAGATCGAGCATGTGGAATTGCGATCAGGTCTCCAATACCAGTTGGCACCATTTCTTCACGTTCATATACATCCCTGATATAGATTTCTCTATCCACCAGCCTGGAGTTGACTCCGAGCAGGTTCGCAATCTCATCAATTACCGCTGACTTATCAGCCAGGTTCACATCAAGAGCAATTAAAGAGTCTATGATGATGTCATTCATTGTTATCCTAATTCTATCCTATATGCGATGCCAATCAAACTCCTGGCTGGCTGGCATAGTTGGATAGCCAGCCAGCCAGGCGCATTAGTGGTTCTAAACCCAGGTACGATTAAACATTTGCCACGGTTTTCATTTCAACAATGTCCTCTTCATCGTCCGTTGGCTCAACATAGGGCTTGAGCAAGAAGCCCATCATGAATGTTGATACCAAGGTGCCAATAAGTCCAAACAGGAGGTAGAGAGGAATATTGTTGACCAGTGGAATGGTGAAAATGCCGCCGATCGGGGCAGTGAGGGTGATGCCAGCCAAACCTGCCAGGCCACCTGCGACTGCAGAACCGACTACGATCGAAGGCCACACCTGTTTCGGACGAGCAATCACGAATGGAATGGCGCCCTCAGCGATGAAACTCAAGCCCATTACCGCTGCAGCCTTGCCGGCATCCTTTAATTCCTGGGAGAATTTTTTCGGGAACAGGAATGTCGCCAATGCACAGCTTGAACTGATGGTAAAGCCCGCTGCGCCAATCATTCCCATCGCCGGAGAAGCAAGTGTTGACCCATCTGGAGCGGTCAGCGTCGCTACGCAGAATAGGTAAGCTGCCTTGTTGACAGGCCCTCCCATATCAAACGCAGCCATAGCACCGACGACTAACCCCAGGACAACGGCACTACCAGTACCGAGATTCTGCAGGAAGTTGGTCATGGCAATGTTAACAGGCGTCACAAACGCATTGACGACAATCATAACCAATGCGGCCAGCACTGTGCCAACGACCGGATAGATTATGAGCGTCCTGGCGCCTTCAAAAGAGCGGGGCAGACCCTTCGTCAGGTTTCTCAATGCCAGAATGATATAGCCGGCTAAGAAACCCCCGGCAATGGTTCCGATGAATCCGGAACCACTCTCTCTGGATAGCAGTCCGACCACCACACCGGCCAAGAGTCCCGGACGGTCCGCAATGGAGAAGGCAATATAACCACCCAAAATGGGCAGCATCATACTCATTGCCAGGCCCCCAACATTCAGCAACCATGCAGAGACAGGATTGGTTGAACCAAATGTAGGCGCATTAGCGTTTCCAGCATCAAACAAGAAAGCGAAGGATATCAGCATCCCGCCTGCCACAATGAACGGAATGAAGTGAGAGACACCAGACATCACATGACGGTATACAGCATTCGACCTGTTCATCTACTACTCCTTTAGAGTTATGACCGGAATGGAAAACGAAAACTATACAACAGTTGCCGGGCAATACTTATCGTTCAATCGATCTCGTCCTCCTATGGGTTATAGATATCCGCTTTGCCTTCTACGATCATTTGGATCACCTTGGCACCGCGATGGATAGCGTCAGCAGAGGACACGAACAGTACAGGCTTTCCACGAAAGCGTTCCAATTCAACTCTCATGTCTGCAGCAACAATGACCGCCTCAGCTTCTTGAATGTCCTTCCGGGTAAGCCGGTTCTCAGTACCTCCGGCTCCATTGGTCTCTATCTTGACCTCATAACCATTCTTTTTGCCATACTTGATCAGAGTTTCAGCGGCAATATAAGTGTGGGCAATCCCGGCAGGGCAGGCAGCAACGCCTACAAGTTTCTTCATCTCATTTCTCCTTAGTGTTTCGCTCAACAACCAAATTGAGTAACTCGCCTGCTCCGAACTCTACGGCGAGCTCATCCTGATCTACGGTGGTTTCTTCAATCAAATCCGTTTTTGCCACCACCTTCAAACCTTCTCCTAAGTTCAATTGCCCTGGTTTGCTAGGTACGTCTTCTGCATTGAACAGCCTTAGAACATAGCCTGGGGAGGTTTCGGATTTGATGAACGTGCCAAAACTGACGCCGGGATCCTGAAGCGAAGCGAAGCTGTACTGCCTGGGTAGAGCTTTGGGCCACGGGTTGATCGGGAAGTAGCTAATTGGGTAGAACGTTGGGTCGATGGTCTGGTTCTGTCCGTACAGAGGATCAACGGCAAACTCAGCGTAATTGCGAAACAACAGGTTGGCATCCAGCCCAACTGAGAACCCAATTCCGAAATCAAATTCAATATGGCTTCCCATCAACTGGTGGGTTGGAGCGGGGAGCAAGCGCTCTGGCATTCCACTAGGGCGCCCAGGCCTGCGGTGTAGATCCGGCAAGCCCACATAACCGACCGCCCGTAATACAGTCAACATCAGGTCTGAGAAGCCTTCACCGATGAATTCGTATTCTTTCAGGCTACGCGTGAATATGGTAAGCACACCATTATCATCCACAGCTGAGACATGGTTTAAGAGCGGGCGCGTGGCGCTGGGCTCTTCGAAATAACCGCGCTCTCTCCAGATGGCCATTTCTTCCGGTAAACAAGGCCGCCTGATTACACTGTACTGCGTGCCGGCGTAAGAAAACTCGTTTTCTTTGCCTGTCCGCAGGCCAATGCGCAGCCGGTGATTTTCGGTGGTATTAACCACCTCGCCGTTGATTCCCAGAACATTCGATTTTGCCTTTAAGCTTACGGTCAGGGAAAACTGCAGCATGGCATCTGCAGATCTCTGCTTTCTTTTCTCCAGAGAAGACGGAACTTCCATCACACCTTCGAATTGCATCTCAGAATATAGATCGGAGCAGAAGGAGGACTTTAGATCCTCTTGCTTAATTTCTCGAATTACCAGCCATTCATCTTCCGGTGCCGGATAATCATAGTCGTAACTATCGCCTTCATCACCACCATCCTCGAAGTACAAGGCCTGATGCAAAGTTTGCCCACTATGCTTGTCTTTTATAGTGATCCCTTCGGAATTGCAACTGACGACGAGATACTCGTTTTCGATCGAAGTTTTATCTGAAGATCGCAGCTCCTCAGGTACTTTTTCTCCCTTTTCGACTACCGAGAATGTCTTGTAGGAGATTCCATCAAAATCGCCTAAGTTGCAGAGGATCTCGGTCCGGTAGAACCATTTATCCTCATTCATCTGTTCTGGATCCTTACGTACAACACCAAAGTAATGCTTTACTTGCTCAACGACGCTATAATTTATCTCTTTTCCTTCTAGCTCGAGAGTAAACGCTGGAGTGTTCGTCACAATGCTCATTTTTTGAACAAGTTCGCGTTTCCAAGGCAGCGTGTTAAATACCACCAGCGGCATGCCCGGGTCTTCCTCTTGTTCGACAGATACAGAGATCAATCTGCTGAGGAAATGGACAGCGCCTCTTGCTATGTTGGACGCATAACTTGCGGTATCTTTGATCCACTCATTCGTGACATCTCCATGGGTTGCTGATCCATGCGTCTGGCAATTGACCAGCAAATACCAGGCCTGGTCGATAATTCCTTGATCATGTGGGATACCTACCGAATCTAGCAGAGCCATCATGGGCTGAAGCTCGTACACAAGACGGCGATCGACTCTATCGATCAACGTCTTGATATCCGACCTGGCCGAGTTCATACCATTAATATGAATGCGATGAAATTGTGGAGATAGTATTTCCCCTTTAAAGGTTTTTATATTCCTGCCGTACTTTCTTACTCTTTCGAAGAAATCTGGCCAGTTTGTATATTTGAAATGGATCCGGGATTGCGTCTGATTGTAATAGACCAGCTTTTCCGGAATATCCAACATGATTGGATGGTTATCGAACCCTAGCGGAAATACGAATTCGTTTTCCAGCGTGGAGCGTTCCACAAGCCTCTCGATAAGCCTCGCAACGTCTATTTTGTTGTAATCTTCTGCCTGGTTGGTAAATAATGTTTTATTTCTGAAGGCGTTCGCTCCGTACCCGTAACCAGAGATCAGAACATGGCATAGTACTTCGCTGCCGTCATTCGACTGGAAATTGAACTCAATCTCCGGTCCGTAGGTATCTGCCCAGCCCCGGGTGAAAACGAATTCACGAATGCCGCACTGGTTGAAGATCTTCGGTAGATCCGTAGCGTACCCGAAAGGGTCAGCCAGATACGCCACCCGGTTGGCTTTTCCAAGAGACTTGGCATATTTGATGCCCAGACGCAGGTTGTTGTTCACAGATTCTGCTGAGCTAAGAAAACTATCTAGTTGCGACACAAAAGGTCCAATGGCCAGTTTCCCGTTTTTTACCCACTTGCTGACTTTTTCTGTATCTTCAGGATGGGCTTGCAAATATTCATATGTCGCAGTCGTCTGACCATCGAGAAAGAAGTCTTCAATCTCCCCAGTCTCAAAAGCTCTTAGCATTTCGCGCATGTTATACGCAAAGACCACATTAGATTCCTGGGGGGTGAACCACCAATACGGATCCCAATGGGTATGATGAATACAATGAGCGGTCAATTGGTCTGTCATGCCTGAAATTTGTCCTCTCGTACAAATGTTTTGTGCAGCACAACCGGCTGGTTTCCTGTAGCAATTACTTCGTATTTGCCAATGCTGGCGGGAACCAGGATTACATCCAGATATCCCGCTTCGTAATTGCAGCCCGGGTCTTCAACCGATTGAATTCTGGCTGATTCACCATCTACGATCGTAATCACCGTGAAGTCGTCCTTGTTTTCTCCTGGATAACGACTGCCGGTTGCCATTTCAATACGATGGGTTTCAAAATAAATATCCTCATATTGACCGACGAGGAGTTCTCGCCAACCCTGGCCTTCACAAAGCAGCCTGGGCGGAAATGCAAGGTGCTTCATGACCCATTCCGCGTCACGCTCGAAGACTAGAGCCTGCTCGGCGAGCTTAGTGTGTAATGGACGCGGCTTGCCAGTGATATCCATACGTGTGTAATCATAGATTTTGTACGTGTACGCGCTGCTTGTTAACGTACCAAGTTCGAGCACTAGCTGGTTTCTTCCGGAGCTGTGAATCGTGCCGGCTGGTAGTAGAATCTGCCGGCCCACTTCGGAAGGAATAGCATGGATATACTTCTCGTAAGGTACCATTGACCCGTCTATTTCTGATTGCTTGCATAAATCGAGAAATTTTCTCCCATTCCCCTTAAACCCACAATAGGTTTTTGCCCCGTGACCTGTGAGTACAACGTAATATGCCTCGTTTTGTCCGGCAAAATCCCCATAATACGCTCGTACCATATGATCATTCGGGTGACATTGTATGGACATATTCCCATTGCTATGCCAGGTGTCATCATAATTAAAACGAACTGGGAAATTCCCGCCAAACTGCTTATAAAGCTTTTCTCCTACAAGGCTTTCACCTATCGCATCCATGACAGTCAAGAACGGCAAGTCTAACTGCTGCTCCCCAGACGTTACAAGGAGACTGGCTTCTGTCGGTATAAGCTCAAATGACCAGGCAACTTTATCGACAAGATCATCGGGTATCCCCCGGTATTTCTTAATAAACTGACCGCCCCAGACACCCTCCACATATACTGGTTTTGCTCGAAGGGGGCGCATACGCAGTTGATGAAGGATGGATTGCAGTGCGCTGCTAGTAAGCATTTGGATTGAGAGGTCAGAATCGAGAAAATAGAAATCGAGAAGATTGCTCTGGATAAGTTCTTTTCGTAAATTAACTGCAAGCTGTATATCAACAAAGTAGGTTTGCCTGAGGATCGTATCCAAATCGAGTTCGTTCTGACACCCAAGGCAGTTATAGAGACCATCAAAGACTCTGAGCGCCGTATCCTTAGGCGTTACATCAATGTAAAGGATTGCTTTCGAAAATGGTCGGAATAGGCTGCATGCGCTTCCAAGTCCATAAAGGATTGTGGTCTGTTCATCGATCAAGTTATCAAGAAAATAATCCACTTTCTCCAAGTCAAAAAAGGTTTGATAATCCTGATCATAAAGCCTACCGAATATCAATTCTGGGTCAACCTCACGATTTTGCGGGAGATAAAGCTTCAAAAAATCCTGGATTTCATCTGATGCGCGGTATAAGCTTGAAACGTTAATCGCCTTAATGCCAGGTAAAACCCGACATAAGTGTTCAATAAGTGTAGAAAAATTTGCCGTTGGGTATCCGTCTACAACAATAAGACCTTCAGGAAGGTCTTTCGCCAGAGCATGCGTGATTTCATCGTATGAGGTTGTTATGCCTGAAACGATATCAACAGTATTAACCGCCCTTAGGTCATCGAACCGGATAGGTTTGTAGGCAAATCCCATATAAAATCGTTTCCTTTTAATAAATTATAATGTTATAACATTATAATATAATAATAAAGAGATTAAGTCAAGTATATAGACAAGGTTTAAACGTTTATACGACAACGAACAGCTTCATAATCTACGACGATGACTCATACAGAGGAAAGAATCATATCGTGGCCAACGTTTTTCCTGGAATGGGCATCTGGCCAGGCTCGTTTGAAAAGATCGTTTTCTTTCTACAATACATTCATTGTCATTAAGCTATATCGCTGCATGTGTACTAGTGGCTGTATCGTATACCTGGGTATTAGAAAATTAAATGACCCGCAAGCCACCTGATTCGGAGCGCGACCACCGCTATAGACAGAAGGAGAAAAGCAGACGGCTCGCGATCAAACGCGAGCCGTCTGCTACATATCATGTGAGACAGGAAAGTATAGTCAACATTTGGTGGCCTTATAAGCCTCACCCTTTTGGCAACACCCAAAGATCGTACTTTCTTCAAAACTTATATATCTTTTCTTACCTTCGTGTCTTCGTGGTGAATTATTCTTATTCTTCCGCGCGCTTCTTCTGCATCCACTGCTTCGAGGCGGTTTTGACCGTATCCAGCGCCAGCGTGGAGCACTTCGGCCGGGTCTTGACCATCTCCTCGCTGAGCAGCTCTTCGATCACGTGGAAGTCCATCGCATCGATTTGCTCCATCGTCTGCCCCGGCAGGATCTCGGTCAGCATCGACGCCGCGGCCTGGCTGATGGTGCAGCCTTCGCCTGTATAGGTGACCTTCTCCAGCGTATCCCCCTCAAACTTGAGGAACACGGTGATAATATCGCCGCAGCCGGGGTTGCCGCCCTGCAGAGCGATATCCGCGTCGGGCATTTCGGCGTAATTGCGCGGGTTCTGATAATAGTCCAGGATCATTTCCAGCGCTTCAGCGCGATCCATAAAGCTTCCTCCTTACGGTTCCAGCGGGCCTTTTTCGATCGGCGCGCCCACCAGATTGCCCCACTCGGTCCACGAGCCGTCGTAGTTCTTGACGCGCTGGTAGCCCAACAGGTACTTCAGCACAAACCAGGTATGCGCGCTGCGCTCACCGATGCGGCAGTAGGCGATCACGTTCGCGTCGGGGTTCAGGCCCTCTCCGGCGTACATCGCCTCCAACTCTTCCTTCGGTTTGAATGTGCCGTCCTCTTGCACCGCCTTGGACCAGGGGATATTGACCGCGCCGGGGATATGCCCGCCGCGCGTGGCCCCTTCCTGCGGGTAGTTGGGCATGTGCATCAGCTCGCCCGAATATTCCTGCGGCGAGCGCACGTCCACCAGCGGGTGGTGCTCCAGGGTGTGGCGGAGCACCTCGTCGCGGAAGGCGCGCAGGCTGCTGTCAGGCTCATGTGCGTGGTATTCGGCTTTTGGATAGCCCGGCACCTCGCGGGTCAGCGCGCGGCCCTCGGCGATCCATTTGGCGCGCCCGCCGTTCATAATCTTTAAATTCTTGTGGCCGTAGTACTCAAACAGCCACAGCGCGTAGCAGGCGAACCAGTTGTTTTTGTCACCGTAAAAGACCACGGTGGTGTCGTTGGATATGCCGTTTTCAGAGCACAGCTTTTCGAACTCCGCGCGGGTCAGGAAGTCGCGCCGCACGGGGTGCTGCAGGCTGGTGAACCAGTCGATCTTCACCGCGCCGGGGATATGCCCGGTCTCGTACAGCAGATAGTCTTCGTCCGACTCGACCACGCGCACGGACGCGTCGGTCAGGTGAGCATCCACCCAGTCGGTTTCCACAAGCGAATCAGGATAGGCGTACATAATCGCATCTCCTTGAAATAAGATTCAGAAAGGCTGTGCCTATTATATTATATTTTTCTGATAAATATTGTCGGGTATATAGGGAGAGTTTATGCGGTAGACAGATGCAACTGCAAAGGCGGCACAGGAAGTGCCGTGCGCAAAGGCGCGAAGGATAGAAAAGAAACAAATAGAAGCCACCCGAAAGTTAGCCAGGCCTTCACGAAGAGCCTCACCTCACTCTGACCGCATAGCGTACACCTTCTCTCCGTTTTCGCAAAGCCGAAAACAGAGAGAAGATACCTTTGATTCGCACTGACATGGGTTTAAAGCACCGTTTTCTTTAGCGGGCTCCCCACTCCATTTTGCCGGTCTTGCAAAATGG